>WJJI01000045.1 GCA_014729795.1 Candidatus Moraniibacteriota bacterium | reverse complement strand
TTTATATACAAATTATAAACGAAACGAAGTATTAGCCGAATACGCAAAATCAAAGACAGAAAATCGCCCAGCCATAAACGGCAGTTATCGCAAGAAAAATGTAAAGCCTATTAAATTGGAATCAGTTTTTATGACTCGTGCCGATTATAATGATCTTGGCGATACATTTCAGATTACATTCAAGAATGTTGCAGACAAAAAGCTTGATACTAAAAGGCTGAATTTAAAACCTAAAATCACTAACGGTTTAATTGTGGGTGTTGAAATTGATGATTATGATAATTTCACCAAAGAGCTTTTTGAAGAAGGTGGAAGTCATGACGAAGAAATGTCTCGGCATGATCTTGAGCGACTTTATAATTTGCTGTGTTTTAAGATAATTGCCAAGCAAACCGATGAAAACAAAAAATTTGCGCCTGAGCGTTCATGGGGGAAATTAAAAACCGCATTAAATGTTTATTTAATGAATAAACTTAAAGCTGATCGCAGTGAAGTTTATAAAATCATTGTCAATGATTTAGCCAGCCCAGCAAGCGAGCTTGCTCCAATTATCGGCGACGCTTTGCTTTCATATCGCCCTGTTCGTGAAAAGGAAGTAAATAAAAAAGCTGCTCGCGCCAAGCGTATTGAGCGTATTGATGTGCCGAGAGATGCTTTATTTTTCACGGATCAATATGAAAAACTTTCAGTTAAAAAATCAGCAATGGAGCCGTTTTGGATTGAAGGTGGAATGTTCGGAGGCGTGAATGAAAAGAAATTTATTGAATTCTTAGAGTCGCCCAAAAATAAAAATATCGTATGGTGGCATAAAAACGGCGATTCAGGAAGTGAACATTTTTCTATTCCTTATTATAATCCCGATGAAAATCGCGAAAAACTTTTTTATCCCGACTGGATTATTCAAACAAAAAATAAAGTATATATTGTTGATACTAAAGCTGGCTTTACTGCTGAAAGTAAAGACACTAAATATAAAGCCGAAGCATTGCAAGCGTGGTTAAAAGGAAAGAAAAATTTTGACGGCGGTATTGTTGTGCAAGACGGACCAAATGGCTGGAAAATAAACCGCAAAGCAAAATATTCTTATGATAAATCTTTGAAGGGTTGGGAGGTTTTAGAATTAAAATAATAAAATTATGAGAATATGTCTCAAATATTCACAACAATAACGAATATATTTCATAGTTTAGGATCTTTGGTAGATCCTATTTTAAAAAATCTTGACCCCGCACTTTTTCAAAGTGTTATTTTAGGAATTTTGATGATTTTGATTTTTGTTGGTGAACAAATATTTACAGAAGCAAAAACTCAAAAAGGACGTGGTGAATTTTCAAAAATGGTTATCTTTTATGAAATTTTAAATATCGTTTATATTCCAGTTCTCGCAATTTTTGCCCTAACATTGTTTGCGTTTTTCAAAGATGATTTAAATAGCAACAGCATAGATGCATCGCTTAAGGCTTTGTCTTTTGTATTTCTTTTTGTTTTTGTATTCTTTCTCTTGCGTCCGATTTTCAAATTCCAAGAATTTTTTCGAGGTAAGCGTCATAAATTTGAAATTTCTTTTTTGAAAAACTTGGGCTTTTCTAAAATTTTAAGGTTTAGGAATAAAGTAAAAGCTGAAAAAATGGTGCGAGCATGGAATTCTTTTTGGTCTGAAAAATCAGAATTTAACGAAAGAGATTTTACAAAAATATTTATATCCCATATTGACGACGCTATAAAACACAGGGAATTGGAACTCTCGATTCAGCTTTCACAAACTTATGTAAATAATATTGATAAACGAGATCGTTTTTCAATCGGATATGAAATTTTACCAAAAATTTTTGAATGGCATGAAAAATTTTGGGGTGGAAAGAAGCTTTGGCTAAAAAGTTATGATACCGAAAAGAGAATTCAAAATTTTTTTTCTCAAAAACACTTCCCAACCTTTAGAGGCTTGGCGTTAAAGATATATAAGAAAACAAACTCCAAAAGAGACCATTTTTGGAATTGGCACTATTTTGGTGGGGAATTTTTTAAAGCAGTAATTAAAGCACTAATCAAAGATGGCCACGGACCATATCAGCTTTTTTCTGCGTTCAAAAAACACATTGAGGAAAGTATGAAGAAATTAGATAAAATTGAAGATAAAGAAGAAAAGCAAAAATATTACCGTTATATTACTGGACTTTTCGCGAGTTTTTGTCCAACTTTTTTTAATGAAATTGACAGCGCGCCGTCCAATTATAGTATTTGGGAGCATGATTTTCCCAAAGAATGGAAAATATCAACGGCAAATACAAAAAATGGAATTCCTGGCGTTATTTTGCATGAGTTTTTGCAATGGTCACGAGATCACATTTTCAAAAAAGAAAACAAAGAAAATTTTGATAAAGATTTGACCAAAGTAATAAACGGAATTTTTCCAAATGTACACTCGTCGCTATTCACGGCATTTTTAATGTTGTTTTTCTCAGGCGAAACCAAATATGCGCTAGAAAAAGAACCTAATTTTTATATTCTTGGCGTAAGTGTATCATGGTCTGGCTCTGTCGAGAAAAGTAAAGAAGATAGAGATAAAAGGCTTGCTGAAATGATGAATGCAAAAGCTGAATCTCAAAAAGAAGAAACTATCAATATTATTCTCAATTTTTTCTCTCGCTATTGGGATAAATTAAAAATAACTTTGGATGACAACAATAAAAATGAGTGGGAAAATGCTGATAATAAGAAACGGGAATCAATGTTGAAAACAGCACGAAAAGAAAAGTTAGAAAAGATACAGACGGAAATTGAAAGCGACGAAGTTAAAAAAATATGCAAAGAGGATGAACGAAAAGAGTTATACAGAAAAAATATTTTGGAATTAGTTAAATTGCTACTTGCAGAAATAGAAAAATAACTAATCCCACCCACCACCCTTTAAATTTGTAGCCCCGCAAAAAAATCGGGCGAAGCCCGAAAAGCAAAAGGGCAAAAAGGAAGGGGGTCTGGGGGAAGGAATTTTTGCCCTTTTGCAAATTAGAATAGAGCGTTTTTGCAATTCTTAAGATTAAAAACACAAAACAGAAAAATTTTCTTTTCCTTTTATAGAGAAAAAAGTTGCGCGCGAAAAAATTAAAAAATTAGAGAAAATTTTTATGTTACGAAGCCGAACATACAATTTGGCTCCGAGGGTCGGACTCGAACCGACAACCAATTGGTTAACAGCCAACTGCTCTACCATTGAGCTACCTCGGAATATTAAAAAATAGCTTCTTTGTTACAAGAATGTTGTTTGGTCTATGAAATATCCAAGTTAAAATATAGCAAAAATTAAGTTTCTGACAATACTGGCTTAAATACAGAAACAGCGCTCCCCTATTAAACCAAGCCCAGCTAACCCTTTTTAATGGCTTAGCTGATTTTTGATGATAAAAATTATTTGGAATAAAAATTATAATGTAGAATTAAGTTTGAAAAAGATCATTATTTATGCTAATTTTTGAAAAATACAAATTAATGCTAATATCTAAATAAAGTAATGGATTTAATAAAAAACGCTCCAGCCCGGAATTGATTGCTAATTTATTTCAGAAAAATGCTTAAGTACGGCAAAACATCGACCTAAAATATTAATAAAGTTATATTAATTGATAATAAATATAATTTATGAAAAAATCTTCTAATACGTCAAAAGAACCGTTTTTACAAATACCGGAAAATTGTCCAAGCTGTGGAAAAAAATATTCTCAAACCAAAATTAATATTTTGAGTAATCAAGAAAATTCAGTATTGATTCACATAACTTGCTCAAATTGTTTAACTTCGGTAATATCTAGTATTGCTTTGGAAGGCCCCCGGGTAACGGCCGTGGGAATGTTGACAGATCTTGATAAAAGTGATTTAAAGCTATTCAACCAAAGGGAGACCATAACCGTAGACCATGTAATCGAGATGCACGAAATTATTGAAAAACAAGGGGTGATAAATTTTTAAAATAATTAAATGACCAAAAAAACCATAATTCAAGCTGATCCAAGAGATGTGGAAAAGCAAAAACCCAAACAAATCAGAGAAGCGGAAGCGATTCCGGCAATAGTTTATGGTAGTAAAATCAAGCCTACCCATTTAACAATCAATAAAAAACAGGCCAAGAAAATTGCCGAATCGCTGCATGAATCTTCCTTGATGAGTTTAAACATTGATGGTGAAGCTAAAACTAGAAAAGTAATTTTACAGGATTATCAACAAGATAAATTAACAAATAAGTTATTGCATCTTGATTTTTTTGAAGTTGACATGAAAAAAGAAATTCAAACTCAAGTCCCGATAGAGTTCAAAGGCGTATCGCCGGCCGTAAAAAACTCCGGCGGAATTCTAGTAAAAAACATTAACGAGCTGGATATTAAATGCCTGCCTGACGATTTACCGGAAGCAATTGAAATTGACTTAAGTCAATTAGAGAATTTGAATGATTCCTTATATGTTAATGACCTTAAGATAAATCAAAATGTAACAATTCTCAATAGCCCCGATTCAGCAATCGTAACTATAAACGAACCAAGAAGCGAGAAGGAATTAGAACAAATTAAAGAAGAAGTGGAAACCGATGTGAGTCAAGTTGAAGGCGTGGAAGATAAAGAAGAGTCAAAAGAAGGTGAAGAGGACGACGCCGACTCATCAAAACAACAAGAAGCTGAAAAAAAGGATGAAAGGCAAAATGATACAAAAAAGGAGTAGGGATCATCCGGAAAAACAATTTTAAAGAAAATCCTTTACACAGGTAAATTCTATATAATTAAAAAATTAAAATTAAATTATAAAAAATGAAAAAAAAGAAAAGCCCAACTAATAAATTAAATAAAACCAATATTATCTTGATTTTATTAGCCCTGGTTCTGCTGGGATTGATTATTTATATTGGCTGGATAAAACTGTTTAAAAAAGGCGGAGAAATATCTTTAGCCGAATTAAATGCTTTGCAAAGTCAAAATCAGGATCAAATAACCTATAAAGACGTTAAGTCCACCATTAAAAAAGACGAAAAAAAAGAGATTCAAGAACAATGGCAACAATACACTAATAACAAATATGGTTATAGCTTAAGATACCCAAATGATTGGTATATTGAAGATGAAAACGCAAACGCGCCAATCGAAAACACCGATTTTGAAGACAATTCAATAAAAACCGGTGGAGAGCTGATATTATCTAATTATAATTTGGATCAACTAAACCCGGATGATCCTCAAAGTTTACCGGATGATTTTAGAATTATGAGATTATTAATATATCAAGACGATAAAGGCACTATGACTATTAATGATTTGGCTCAGGCTAAGAGCTATATCGATAAACTTAAGGCTGAAAAAATTGGTTTTAAAGCTGAAAACATGATCGGTTACGAATACATTTCCGCTACTTATAGAGACGGCTCGGTCGACGCCAATATTCCAAGAATCGAAATATTTTTTCAAGAAAATAATCGTTTTTATGTTTTTAATTTTGGCTATATTCCAATAGAAGATGACCAAACTCGAAAAACAATGGAAAGAATCGCCTCTACTTTTGTCTTGAATTAATAAAAATAAAGTTTATATTGTAAATAATGCAATATAAACTATTTATTTAGCCAAATATTGCTTAATTTTTAAAAAATGAACTAAATTACAAATTTACACCCTATGAAAAAACTTCCTTGAAATTCAATATTTATAGACTGTTTGACAATTTTGTTAAATTAAATAAAATATAAAGTAAGTATTAAACATTTTATAAGTAATCCACAGAATTATCCACATTATTTAATAAACTTACTGAAAGATATTAAAAAAAAGAAAAAATACTCCTTTAAATATATATAAATATTAAATAAAGTAATCTTAAATGAAAACAAGTACAAAAAAAATCGCAAAATTACTTTCTCTGGGGACTCTAATAGTAAGCGTTCTGTTGGTAGCGACAAACCAAACGCAAGCTTACTCCAGTCGATGGAAATCATACTTTCCCGATAAATATCAAAGAAAAGCGATTGAGGAAATTGCCGAGGATCACATCGAAGATAATTTTCGGGAAGAAGATGATGAAGCTGATCTAGAAGATATTATCACCGGTTATCATATCGACGAGCACACCATCGAAGGCAAACACTTAAAACCGGGAACAGTAATTCCATTAGACAATACAATTGATTCCGGGGATATTGTGGATAACACTATCGGATCAATTGATATTGCGGACAATAGTATAGAATCAATGGATATTATGGACGGAACCGTAGGACCTCATGATTTAAGCGCTAATGCAATTTCTGGTTCCGCTGGACCATCTGATAATATTGCTGATAACACCATCGGATCAATTGATATTGCGGACAATAGCGTTGAATCAATAGATATTATGGATAACACCATCGGATCAATTGATATTGCGGACAATAGCGTTGAATCAATAGATATTATGGACGGAACAATAACTCAGGCTGATATTGGAGATAATGCCGTTGGTTACGCTGAATTAGCTGATAATTCGGTAGCATCTACTCATATTATGAACAATAGCGTTGAGTCAATAGATATTATGGATGAAACAATAACTCAGGCTGATATTGGAGATAATGCCGTTGGTTACGCTGAATTAGCTGATAATTCGGTAGATTCGGTACATGTGATTAATAATTCTTTGACTCAAGCCGATTTAGATACAAATTCGGTGGGAGCGGATGAATTAGCGCCAAACTCTGTAGACACAACCCATGTTATCAATAACAGTCTAACAGCTAATGATATTGCTACCAATGCAATAGGAACAGATGAATTAGCGCCAAACTCTGTAGACACAACCCATGTTATCGATAACAGTCTAACAGCTAATGATATTGCTACCAATGCAATTACCGCTGATGAGTTAGACGACGAAGCGGTTTCAGGTACCCATTTAGCTGCCGGTATTAATATTGACACAACCGGATTTGTCGATGCTCAAGCAGGGTTTAGAGTTGGTGGAAGTGGTGGATTAACGGGAACTCTAAATTTAACAGATAACGGCGGATCAGCTTGCACTGTTCAAGTCGAAGGCGGAATTATTACAAGCACAACCTGCCCTTAGTTATTATAGATAAGGTAATCAAATCAAAAACCCCACGATTATTGTGGGGTTTTTTTTATTTTTTTATATTTATGCTATTATGATATATAAATCAAATATATAAAAATTATACTTAGAGTAATGAGAAAACGCTTAAAAGTAATTATAATTGGTTTGCTAATAGTTTTAATATTGATTGTAATATATATAATTTTTAACTTTAGGAATCCAAGAAATAATTTAAACAACAATAAACAAATAAATACTTTTAAACATGTAGAGAAGAACAATAAAAATTACTATGAGATTAAAGATGAATATAATAAAGTTGATTTTAAAATATCAAAAGAATATGAAAGAATTCCCAACCAAGTCTTGGGGCCAATGTTTATTTATGGATTTAAATCTTCTAAGGATCCTAGCGCAAAATGTTTAATCTCTGTAAACACAAAAAAACAAGACATTAATAATATCATTCAGACAACATTAAAATCTTTCAAAGATAATTTTAGACAAGCGGAACTTAAAAATTCAAAACCAATTCAAGATAATACTGATATTAAAAAACATTATTTAACAATTGAGTACCAAAATAAAAATGGACAGATTATGCAGCAACATGAAATTATTGGCAACACGGGACAAAAAAATATATTTGCATTTTGTCGTGGCGAAAAGGCTACAAATGATATAAATAGACACGATTTTAATCTATTTTTAAATAGTCTGAAATTCCACAAAGATGATCAAAAAATCAATAAATAAAAGACATTTTCAAGTATTAATACTTATTGCTACTTTTTTTTGTTTTTTTTATATATTTAGCTGTAAAGCCTCTGCCGAAGATTCAAACAAAAAAAATAAACTTCCTGAATACATTGAAGGAGAGGTAATTATAAAATTAAAGTCCAAGAAATTTAATATCAAAAAAACACTGGAAAAAGAGAAGACAAAAACCGCTGAAAGAATTACTGGAAAAACAAAAGAATTACTGGAAAAACAAAAAATAATTAAAAAAGATGATCAAGTATCAAAAATACACGATAATATAAATGCGGTTGTTGTAAAAAACAAAAACAAAAGCACAAAAGATTTATTGGAAGACTACAAATCAAATTCTGCGGTTGAATACGCAGAACCAAATTATATTAGAAAACTTCATTTCACGGTTAACGATCCGGTTTTTTCATCCCAATGGGGCCTTGAAAACAGTAATGACCACGATGTGGATATTAAAAAAACCTGGGATTTGGAAACAACTAGCGACCAAGAGGTAATTGTTGCGATGATTGACAGTGGCGTTAAATATGACCATGAAGACTTAATAAATAATATGTGGAATGGTAATATTTGTGTTGATTTACTGGGAAATTCATCCACTTGCCCAAATCATGGTTGGGATTTTTATGATGGAGATGATGACCCATTTTATAATACAAATATTCACGGCACTGTAGTTGCCGGTATTTTTGGAGCGGAAACAAATAACTCTATTGGAATAAGTGGATTCAGTTATCAAAATAATTTAAAAATCATGGCTTTAAGGGCTGGAGATTTATACTTGTCAATGTCGGCAATAATTGATTCGATTAATTTTGCTAAAAAAAACCAAGCCAAAGTTATTAATGCTAGTTATGGTGGTTATGGTTTCAGCCAATCAGAGATGGATGCGATTGCTGATTTTAATGGCATTTTTGTAACAGCAGCGGGAAACCAAACGCCCGGACACACCGGAGACAATGATCAAGAGGATTTTTATCCATGTAGTTATAGTTTGAGCAATAATATATGCGTGGCAGCCAGTAATAGCGATGATGAATTGGCAAGTTTTTCACATTATGGCAAAACAACAGTTGATATAGCCGCTCCGGGTGAAGTTATTACATCAACCTCGGTTGATCTTAGCTCCAATGACACTTATGCTGCTTATTCAGGCACCTCTTTTGCCGCTCCTTTTGTTAGCGGTATGGTCGGGTTGCTGTATTCAAAACATCCCAATATTAGTTCAAAGAAAATAATAGAAAGTATTAAAGATTTTAGCGACTATGTTTCAAATTTAGAAAATAAAGTAGTGTCTTCAAGAAGACTAAACGCCTATCAAATTCTAGCCAATATAAATATTGAAAAAAAGCCAACTTACCGCTTTTGGAGTCCGGTTTATACCAGTCATTTTTTTACCGCCTCTGAACAAGAAAAAAATCATATTATCTCAACTTGGCCGGATATTTGGCAGTATGAAGGAGTGGCCTGGTACGAATGAATTAATTTTTTATTAATAAATATTAACTCTATATGAATAATTTTATTATAAAGATTAAACAATCTTTTTTATATTGCATTAATAAAAAAAATCAAAAAGAAAAATACATTTTTGATGATTTTTTTATAAACATTTTTAAAAAAAATAAACTAAAAAAATTCATTGATACCAAAAAATTAAATCTTGAACGAATAAAAGGCTTATATATTTTAAATCGTCTTGGAATTTTAAATAATTCAAATATCAAAAAAAATATTAAACAATTATCAACTAGATTCAAAGTAAATCAAAAAATCCCAAAAAAAGAACATGGATTCGGAATAAGCGTAATTATCTTAAATTTTAATGGAGAAAAATATTTAAAAAGGTGTCTGGAATCCATCTTTAATCAGGACTATCGCAAAAAAGAGATTATTGTGGTTGATAATGCTTCCACGGATAAATCCGTTCAGATCATACAAGAAAACTATCTAAACAAAGTTAAACTCATTAAGCTAAATAAACCGGTTGGGTTTTCGGCTGGTAATAATATTGGCATTAAAAAAGCTAAGTTTAATTATATTTTTTTATTGAATAATGACACCGAGCTTGAGCAAAACTGTTTATACAGCGTAAATAAAAGAATCAAGAATTGTCGAAATAAAAAATGGGGTGTAATGGCATGCAAAATGAGATTAAAAAATTATCCAAAAATTTTAAACTCCTTGGGAATATCATTACAAAAAAAAGAATGGGGGTTTGATAATTTCATTGGTTGTGTTGATTTCTTCCAGCACGATGACTTGCCCAGACTTTTTGGCGCTTCATTTGGAGCCTGTATTATTAAAAAAAGCCTTTTTAAAAAAATTGGATACCTGGATGAAAACTATTTTTTTTATTACGAAGATACTGATTTTTGCTATCGCGCTCAATTATCAGGTTATGCGATACTCCCCTGCCCTCAAGCTATAGTTTATCACGAATTTAGCAAAAGTTCCGCTAACGATGAGCGAGGTTTTCTATTTAAAGCTAAGCTCGCTATATCCAATCGATTATATTTAATCATTAAAAATTTTTACCTTAAAGCTTTAATAAGATATTTATTGAGTTTTTTGGTTAATGATTTATCTAAAATGATTATGGCTTTAAAAAATTTTAATTTCAACACTTTTTTAAATTACCTAAAAGCTTACCTGAGATTTATAAAAATTTTACCTTTGGCTTTAAAACAAAGAAGTAAAATTAATAAATTAAAAAACAATTTTAATCCTTGCGAACCTACCTTTTTTCTTTACAATCAATTTCATTGTCAAACAATAACAAAGGATAAAATCATTGCTTTTAACCGAGCTGGTCTCAAATTTTTTAAATTACCTAACCATCGAATAAGGTTTGCTTTTTTTGGGTACGCTTGCTATGAAAAAGGAATTGAGCTTTTATTAGCAAGTTTTGAAAACTTAAATTTAAAGTATCAAAAAAAAATTGATTTAGAGTTGCATGTATTTGGCGAAATAGTTTTTAAAAAAATTTCGGAAAGAAGCAGAAAAATTTTTTTGAATTTAAGTTTAAATAAAAAAATTTTCCACTACCATAAATACAAGCATCAAGAGTTAAGCTCCTTAATGAAATCAGCTGATGTGGTGATAATACCGTCTCTGTGGAATGAAATATATAATTTAGTTTTAGATGAAGCAAAGTTATATAAAAAACCGGTAATCGTTTCCAATCTGGGAGCTTTACCGGAAAGGGTTAAGGCAAATCAAAACGGTTTAATTTTTAACCCCTTTAAGAGAAATGATTTAGAGCTGAAAATGGAAAAGATTGTGCTTGAACCGGAATTAATTAAAAAATTCAGCTCAAAAATCACACAACCAATGAGTTTTAAGGAGCATGGACGGAAAATTCTAAACATTTACAAACATATTTATAGTAAAGCCTAAGGCTTACATCACCGCTGCAATTTATATTAATGTTTAAAGTTCATAAAACCTCTTTTCAAAAACCGAAAAACCGGTTTACCAAATTCAGGGCTTGGTATTTGCATCATTAACAAGCAGTATTTCCAAACATTGTTTTTGCTGATTTATTATTGAATCTAAGCGGGCGAATACGTATTAATTTTAATTATGGTTAGTAACAATTACAGAAGTTTTTTACCGTGATTCTCATAGATATTATTTCCTAAAACTCCATGATTAATCAAGATTATCTTTTTTTTGCTTTTTGGGATTAATTTTGAAACGATTTGATTTGAAAACTCGGAAAAAACAATTATTTTCGAGCAAGCATTAAAAAAATCATGAACCAACTCATGACGAATTTTTAACACTTCTTGATTCCAAAAAACAGATTGTATAAATTTACCAAGCATTCCTTGATTTAGTAAATATTTTCCAGCACATTGGTAACATTTTTTATTATATAAATCGCAAATCTTGCCATCTGAATTAATGGCTTTAATGTTCGGACAAAAAAACCAATAATCATGAATCGAGATCGTAAAAGGAATATTTTGTTTTTTTAAAATTTTACCATAACCCAAAGAATGGTGAATTAAGCTTTGTATTGCCGCTAAATCCGGGTTTTCCTTTTTTAATATTTTATGAAAAAGTTTTTCCATTTTTACTGACTTGAAAGTTTCCTTAAAATTTAAATGAGAGCTTTTTTTATAAAATTTATAAATTTTGACTTGTTGGTGGTGGTAGATAATTAATTTTTCTTTTTTTTGATTAGGTTCAATTGTAAATATTACTACTTCGTGATTATTACTTGTTAAAAATTGACTTAAATAATAAGTATACTGCTCGGTTCCAGAATTATAATTGGGAAAATATTGATGAATAATTTGAATAATTTTCATTAAAAAAATTAAAAGCGTAGATCTATTTAAAAAAAATATATAAAATAAGGTTATTTATATTATTTTTTTAGCTTTCAGAACTTGGTCCACAATCTTATGAGGCAGCTTATTAAGTTTATTATTTAATTTAATTATTTGACGGTCTCTGATTTTAATATTTGACTCAAGATATCTTGAATAATCAGCTAAATCCTGAAAAGAATGTATTAAGTAATTCTGTAGATTTTTTAGATGCTCGTTTGGTAGTTTATTTTTGAGTTGAAATTCCTTTAGCAATGATTGAATTGCTTGTTCCCACTCATGAATATTTTTAACTATGTCATAATTCTTTTTTACGTACCGATTGGCTTTTTTAGCAACCAGTCTACCCAATTCTGGATTTTCTAATACTCCTCTGATTTTATTCTTCCATTGATTTGGGGTGATGGCGATAAAACCATTTTCTCCATCAATAATGTCCCGCTGATAAGGACTTGCGCCATCAGCATAGCCCTGGGCGATAACGGGGATGTTAGCTAATGATAATTCCAAGTATTTACAATTGCTTTTGGATTTATTAAATTGATTCTCCTTTCTGGGGATGAGGGCGACATTGGTTTGAATTTTTGATAAGGTTTGATGGTAATTAATATAATCAACACTGGAAATAAATTTTGTTCTGATTTTAAATTCTTGTTTAACTGTTTCTTGAATATTCTTTTCCAAACCCCAAAAAACTATTTTTAAATTTTTTACTTGTTTATGGATTTGTTTAAGAATAGGAATAAAATTTAGCATATTTTCTTTATTAAGCACAGATCCTGATATTAATATGGTTGGTTTTTTCTTATCGGTTTCCGGACAATGATTAAAATTTAAATCTTTAACTAATTTTTTATCAATATAATTTTTAATTACATAAGTATTTTCATTATTTTTCTGAATTCTATTTTTTAAATAATCATTTGTGCAAAATACCGCATGTGAATTCTTTGTAAATTTTTCATTAACTTTCGCGTATCTTCTTCGAATGAAATAAGAGTTGTTAAATTTTGGAATTAAGGAAAAATCATCATCATTGTCGGTGATAATTAATTTACCGGCTTTTTTTAGAATTTCCAATAAATATAAATTTGTAATATTTAAAGGTCTTAAAAAGATCACCACTTCAGATTCAAACATATGATCAAAGTATTTTTTATTATCAATGAATTTTTGATCTTTAAAATTTACATTGGTTTTTACCTCAAAAAATTTAGAATTTTTTGCGAAAATTTCACCTCGATAATAATAACTACCATCGGATTTTGATTCGCTAATAATAAATATTTTTGCTTTTCGACTCGCTTTCATAAAAGCGGATAATGATTAATAAATAATAGATAAAGCCATTAGTGGCTATGATCTAAAACTTGTTCTTAAATTTCAAATACTGATTTCTTAATTTCCAAAATTTTGATGCTCTCATGAATTTAATTTTTTTATAAAATTTGTTAATGGCTTTTCTTGATCGGTTATAAGTTGGTTTTTTCAACAATAACTAAATTTCTTTGTGAGAACTCTTCTTGTTTATAAAAAACATTTATTAACATACTAACTGTCGGTCTATAAATTTCCTTGCTTTGCATAAGGCTGATGTTTGGAGTCTTCTTCTCTTGAGTCCTTGACTTGATAATATCTTTTATTGAAATATAATTTTTATTTTTAGTAGCTAACTAATCATATACTTAAGGTCATATAGTATAATTATATTCTTTAATTATACTTTTTAAATTATCATTGATTTTTCTTTTTGGTCAATATCTTCTTTTACCAAAGAAATTATTTAAGGATGGGAGGTTAAAAATTTCCATAACCATGTTATTGCGATTTTCGGCGCCCCGAGAATAAATAAAATTTTTTTCCTTGGTTTAATATCTAATTCCAGCAAAAAATTTTTTAAAATAAACATTTATTCATGTTGATTACGATTATTTAATTTCTTTCTGATATTGGTACCGGAAATATCCTCCCACTTCTTGGCTAATCTGATTTCTCGAATTCGGTAACCCGTCTTTCGACCATAGCAAATCTCGTTTATATCGGGAATTTTAATAATTTTAACAAGTGGGTGGTTTCTAAGGAGTTTCAAAAACATTGCTTTTCTTTGTTTGTAGCTATAAGGATTTTCTTCGTTTAATTTAGTATCTCGGATCGCAATAATAATGTTCTTGTTTTCCTTTAAAACCCGTTGGATTAACTTTTTATGACCATCATGAGGTGGCTGCCATCTACCGATAAATAAAGCTGTTTTTCGTTTCACTTATTAATAAAAATTAATTATTATTTAAATCACTGGTGAAAATTTTTTTTATGTGTCAAAGATATTGATTTTCAGAAAGATACTTGATAATAATGTTCTTGTTCTTATGAATATCGCTGGGTTTGGTTCCCTTGATAATTAACTCGGGATTCTTGGGCCTTTCATATGGGTCGCTAATGCCAGTGAAATTCTTAATCTCACCGGATCTAGCTTTTTTATATAATCCCTTAATGTCTCTTTTTTCGCAAATTTCCAGACTTGTATTGACATAAACCTCGATAAAGTTTACGGATTTCTTCCGAACATAATCTCTTTCTTTTTGGTAGGGAGAAATAAAACAAGCTATTACTCCTACTCCATTTCTACTTAACAATTCTACGACGTAAGCCACTCTTTTTATGTTTTCTTTTCGATCTTTTCTAGAAAAACCCAAATCCTTTGTGAGGTTTTTTCTTATTATATCTCCATCTAAAAATTCAATTTTATATCCTCTTTTTTTTAATTCTAAAAAAACTTCTTGACCAATCGAGGTTTTGCCTGACCCTGAAAGTCCTGTCAACCAAATCACGTAGCCCTTTTTTTGTCTCATAAATTATTTTAGTTAATAAAATGAGAAATCTGCTTAATAATTTTTTTATGATCAATGTTTTTACTTGCCACTAAACCTTTTTTGAGTTTTATTGCCCGGGGATTAAAATTAATTTTATTACCATGTAAGTCGGTAACTTCTCCTCCCGATTCTTTTAATAAAAGGGCGCCTGAGCTTACATCCCAAATACTCAAACCGTGGCTAAGACTTACATATAGATTATATTTATTTTCTGCTATCAGAGCTAATTTTAATCCGGCTGAACCTTTTTTAATAATTTTAAAATTTAACTTATTTAAAATTCTTTTTTCTTTCTGTGAAAAATGATGGCGACTAACCAATGATTTTTGTGTTAATTCTGTCGTGTTGAGATTATTTAAACTGACTCTACTATGGTCGAAAATTTTAAAAGCGCCAAATTTATTAGCTGCGTAATATAGTTGATTTTTTATTGGCAGATAGGTAAATCCAAACTTAACATAATTATTGATAATAAGACTAACTAAAACTGTAAAATCCCCTGTTTTATCAAGAAAATCTTTAGTGCCGTCTAAGGGGTCAATTAACCAAAAGCTGCGTGGATCGTTTTTTATATCAGCCCAATTATTATCATGGTCCTCTTCGCTTACAATTGGTAGGTTAATAAGCTTGGGTAGTTGCTTTCTTAAGATAGAATTACTTATAAGATCTGCTTTTGTGACCGGGGAATTATCTTTTTTGTAGTGTTTTTCAGGGCTTGATTGTTGGTAGATTTTTAATGTTTCCAAACCGATCTTAAAAAATATTTTCCTAATTTTATTAAGAAGCCCTTGATGCAATTTTAACATTATTGGTAATTAAACTCGACCTCGGGGTGTAAGTTGCATACTCCATAGTCTTTGAGATAACCATTGAAAATTTTAAAACTATACTCTCGGTCTTTTCTGTCAATCATTTTTTCGGTAAAAGATGCTATTGCAACAGATAAGTGATATTGACCTTCAAGCAAACTTATTTTTTTAAAGAAAAAATCAATATAGCCTTTTTCTTTTTCTACTCTGGTTATTCCCGAGCCTCTTTTTTCATTGTTAGTGCCATAAATAATCTTATCTCGGTCGTGATATATGGCAATCCCGATTAGTGGATTTTTTAATTTTTTTGCTATTCGAAAATAAATTCTAATTGTTAAATTAGAGCCTGTTTTAAAGGTTTTTTTATTGTTTTGATTGGAGTCTAGGAATTCCACTTTTTGAATCTTGGCTGATTTTTTAATATGTTTCTTAGGGGTCGGTTCAGACGCTTTGGTTGCTTTTTTTTGCTTTTCTGATTTAACTTTCTGTTTATTTTTAACCACGGCCTGTTCTTCGCTAACCAACCTTTTTTCCTCATCGGAAATGTTTTGATTAATATAATGATTAACCACATCTTCGGCTTTTCCTTTTTTGACAACTTTTCCGTTTCTTAAAAGCATAACTCGATCGCAATATCTCCTAATATTTTCTAATCCATGAGCTACTAGCACTACTGTTTTACCGGCTTCCTTGTATTTAACAAACTCTTCAATACATTTTTGCTGAAAGTTATTATCTCCTACGGCTAATACTTCATCCATAAGTAGTATTTCTTTATTCGCGTGAATAGCTACGGAAAAGGCCAATCTGACCTTCATACCTGAGGAATAATTTTTCAATTTTTGATCAATAAAACGCTTAATTTCGCTAAAACGCAAGATACTATGAAACTTTTCATCGATTTGATCTTGAGACATTCCAAGCATTGTAGCGTTTAAATAAACATTCTCCCGACCTGTTAATTGAGGATTAAAACCAACACCTAGTTCTAAAAAAGGTGAAATTCCACCCCTAACCTCTACCTTGCCTTGATCTGGAGTATAAATACCGGCTAATATTTTTAATAGAGTGGATTTGCCTGAACCGTTTCGCCCAATAATCCCAAAAAACTCTCCTTTTTTTACTTTGAAAGACACGTTGTTTAATGCCTTAAAGTGCTCATAACTTTTTTTATTAAAGAAATTTACAAAAGAAGATCTAAGAGTATCCAATTTTTGATGGGGAATTTTGAAACCTTTAGAAAGGTTACTGGCAATAATAATAGCAGGATTTTTATTTTTTTTACTCAGAGAATTCTTAAAATTTTTTTTGGTCATTAAAATTATTAAAATATCAATAAATAGCTAAATTTTATTAAAATTTGAATGCTGTTTGAATAGCTTATTGTTTATATTTTAGCTATGTTTTACTTAAAACTATAAAAATGTTAAGTTATAAATATAAACCAATAATAGAAAATTAGCAAAATTAAACCAAAATGACTATAGGAGAAAATTACATTAATAAATCCAAAACAAATAAAAAAATTATAAAAATAAAATTTTTGATTTTTGCTCTTTTTTTCATTTTAGCATTTTTTGGTTTATTTAACAAAGAAGTTTCAGCGGCTATTTGGGACTATGAAGGGAAAATGTTTTATAGTTTTCAAAGCCAACAACCTAACACGGTGCCTGTATATCGCTTTTGGTCAGAGAGTCTTGGTGGACATTTTTATACTGCCTCAAAAGAAGAAAAGAGTATTGTCGAGCAGAAATGGGGAGATATTTGGCGACTGGAAGGGGTTAATTATTACGTATATCCAAAGCATCAAACCGGAACGGTGCCGGTCTATCGCTTTTGGTCGCCGGTCTATAGCCGTCACTTTTACACCGCTTCCGAGCAGGAAAAAAATACAGTAATTAAGCAATGGAGTAATATATGGCACCTTGAGGGAATTATTTTTTATGTTTATCCCCGATACAAAACGGGCACAACTGCCATTCATAGATTTTGGTCGCCGGTTTACAGTTCTCATTTCTATACAGCATCCGAGAAAGAAAAAAATCTAGTGATTGAAAAATGGGGATCAGACCCTAACTCTAATCAGGAACAATCTTTAGGCCCGGAAATACGGGTGGGGATTCTGGGATATGATAAGTCTTATTCAAAAGACCACTCAATGAGAATTACCGCTAATAAAGATTATGTCATTAAAGATAAAGATGGGCGTTTAATTGCCACCATTAACAAAGATGAACGAACCAAGGTAAAATATGATGGTGATGGAAAGTTAAGGGTTTACGATAGTATTGATGAAATTTTATTGGATCAAGATGTTAATTTTGAAGCCAAAGATGGTAATCATGAAAATATGATTTTTCATGTTGAGCCTAAGAATTTTGATGACTACAGAGGAAGAATTCAAATTCATTATACGGGCAGCCCACACAAGCAAGTTTGGGCTATAAATATTTTACCTTTAGAACACTATACTTGGGGGATGGGAGAAATTACAGGAACCGGCCCCATGGAGTATAATAAATTAATGACAATTATATATCGAACATATGGTTACAAAAAGAAAATTAGCGGAGTAATTAACCAAGAAAAAGGCTTTGATATCGATACCACTGCCGGTAATCAAATATATTATGGTTATGATTGGGAAGTTGATCATCCTCGCATAAGAGAAGGAGCAGAGAAAACCTGGGGCAAGATGGTGCTTTACGATAACGAACCGGTTTGGACTCCGTACTCTTCAAGTACAGATGGTCGCACTAGATCATGGCAGGAAGTCTGGGGAGGCACCAACCACCCTTACTGTCAATCGGTTTCTGATCCCTGGGGTAAAGTTCCAAACGCAGGTAGCATCCCCGGCAACCACATGGTGGGAGTCTCGGCAACCGGAGCATTAAATCAGGCTAAAGATGGCGAGGATTACGACGATATTCTTGAACACTACTACACGGATATCGAAATTAAAGAAATGTACTAGCCCGAACAAATCGCTTATCTACAATTCATAATACCTTCTAAACCATTTGATAAACTCCCCCATCCCCTGTTTTAAATCTACTTGGCTTTGCCAGCCAAGTTTTTTTAATTTGGAGTTATCCGCTTTGGTTCTTTGGGCTTCGCCGGGCTGAATATTAATAAAGTTTTTATGAGCCTCTTTCCCGATCAAATCTTGAATTAAAAAAATAAAATCCAAAAGTTTCACTTCCCGTTCTGAACCTACGTTATATAGATGGTTTTTACCCAAAGAAAATTGATTTTGCAGTACTGCCATGGTGCCCTGAATCGCATCGTCGATATAAGTAAAGGATCGACTCATTTGGCCTTGATTATGAATATCAATAGGCTTCCCTTGGATAATTTTTTTTACAAACTGGTAATATGCTAGGTCGGGCCTACCCCAAGGTCCATAAACCGTGAAATAGCGCAGCCCAATAGTTTCTATGGGGTAATTATGCGCATAAATATTTGCCATTAACTCTAGCGCTCTTTTGGTAGCGCCATAAAAAGACAAAGGCTCTTGTATATGGTCAGCTTCAGCTAAAGGAAACTTACGATTTCCCGAATAAACGGATGAAGAAGAAGCATAAATAATTTTCTTAATTTTTTGTTCAACCCCGGCTTGAAAAATATTTAGAGATCCTTGAACGTTAATTTTTTCATAAATCTTAGGATTATTCATGGAGTAGCGAACTCCGGGCATAGCGGCTAAATGGATAATGACTTGAAATTCTTGTTGAGAAAAAAGTTTATCAACCGCGGCTTGATCGCAGATATCAAGCTTTATAAAACTAAACTTTTTCGGATCTAGAAAACGGTTTAAACGGTCTTTTTTAAGAGTTGGCGAATAATAGGCATTTAAGTTATCGATTGCTACTACTTCGTGCCTTTGTTGAATTAATTTTTTAATTAAATGGGAGCCGATAAAGCCAGCGCCGCCGGTAACTAAAATTTTCATAAAAAATAATTAAATTTGAAAATATAATAAGCTTGACTAAATTTAAAAAAAATTATATCTTATTATTGCGGGGTGGAGCAATTGGTAGCTCGCGAGGCCCATAACCTCGAGGTTGGCGGTTCAAATCCGCCTCCCGCAACCAATTTATATTTTAGCTCGTTCTTGTTTAAGCCAAGCTAAATCTTTTTTAACCCCTTGTTCTGAAGGGGTTTCTAAAATGTAATCAATATTCTGAAGTCGCTTATGCCTCAAAAGCTCTTGAATGGCGGATAATCCAATTTCCCCTTCACCTAGATGCGTGTGGCGATCAACCTTGGAATTGAATTTACTTTTGCTATCATTAAGATGAATTAATGGCATTTTGTCAAGATTTATTTGATTTTTAATTTTTTGAATAGCGGTTTGTATTTGTTTTTTTTCTCGCAAGTCCAAACCTGAAGCAAAGGCATGAGCGGTATCAAAGCAAAAGCCGAGTTTGGGATGAGCTATTTCTTGGATAAAAAAAGCTAATTCTTGAATAGAGCTGCCGATTATATGACCGGAGCCAGCCGCTATCTCTAATAAAAGCATGGGTTGGTCGGAATAAGAATCTAAAATTTTATTTAATCCTTTTAAAACTAAAGCCTTGGCTTTTTCAGGTAAAGGCGTTTTATTTTTAAGGGTTTTATTTTTTTCATTAACAAAATCTTTATAACTGCCTAAGTGAGTAACCACTGCCTTAGCCTGAAGCAGTTGAGCTATTTCTAAATCTTTTTTAATAGCATTAATCGAACCATAAAAAATTCGGTTATTTTTCGAGGCTAAATTAATAAAATATGGAGTATGAACATAACAGGTTTTTTGATTATATTTTTTTAAATTGGTTTTGAATTGTTGAATTTTTTCCTCTGTGGGTAAGCGCCGAGTTCCTCCGCGAGGAGATTGAGAAAAAATTTGAAAACACTCGCAACCTAACTTTTGAGCGTTCTGAGGAGCTAATTCAATACCGGGGCTGATAGAAACATGAGCTCCAAAATTCATGAATTGAATTTAATTAAAAAGGATCGCAAGTAGTACATGATTTTAATTTTGTTTATTAAATTCAAAAATCCTAGCTTGATAATTTTTAGCTTAACGCACGCGACCATCTTGTTGGGAAATTCGACCTTTGATTTCAAAACCGGAAGCTAAAGGGTGCCCGCCTCCTTTAAATTGCCTGGCTACTTTGGTAACATTAAAGCTTTTTTCCGCTTCGGTTCTTAGACTGCCTTTAATTTTATCCGGTTTTGTTTGGGTAAGCATTAATGAATAATCCGATTCCTTGCTGGAGCCTAAAACATTACCGACTCCGCTTAAATCATCCACACTGGCTTGACAATCTTTAAAATCCTTTTCGGTAACATAAGTATACGCCATTTTATTTTGATTGATTCGAGCTCGAGCCAAAGCCCGACCCCATATCTTTAAAGAATGAGCTTGGCGATTAGAAATGGTTTTTTTAGCTATTAATGAAAGAGTGGCGCCTTTTTGCATTAAATCACCGGCGTTTTGCATGATTTTACTGGTAGTGTTGGCGTGGAGAAAACCGCCAGTATCAGTGTAAATTCCGGTTAATAAACAAATGGCCATAGAAGAGGTTATTTGGATCTGGTTAAAATTAAAAAAATCATTAATTATTTCTGAAGTGGCGGCTTTATTGGAATCAATAATGGAAAAAAGATTTTCAGGAGCTTGCTTACCTGAAAGGTCATGATGATCGATAAAAATTAAATTACTTTGAGCTTGCGTAAGAAAACTTTTACTTAAACCGGTTCTTGGAAAATTGTTGCAATCTAAAATTATTAGCGCCTGAAAATCAAAATAATCTCGATCCTGAAAAAAATATTCTTCCACACCGGGTAAAAATTTTAAATTCTTATCAATATGTTCTTGTAGGTAAAGACGGGTGGTGACTCCGGCTGATTCCAAATATTGTTTTAAAGCCAAAGACGACCCCAGCGCATCTCCATCCGGAGCTTTATGCGTGGTGATGGCGATTTTTGAAAACTTGTTAAGCAGTTTATCCAGCTTAATGAGTTGGTTTTTATAAAAATTAGGATTCATTTTTTAGTTTTTTTAGAATTTCTTGAACTTGCAACATATTGTCATGTCCTTGATCGGAAAGAAACTTAATTCTGGGAATGTGCTTTATTTTTACCTTTTGAGCCAATTTTTGCGCCAATAAAGAAACGTTTTTAGTCAATATCTGTAAAGCTTTGGGTAGTTTTTCTTCCGGCATTACCGAAATGTTTACATTTAAATACTTCAAATCTTTACTAATTTGCGCTTGGGTCACGGTCAAAAACATTTCCTGCATATCTAATTCTTGATTAATAATACTGGCTAGTTCATCTCTTAAATTAATATTTGCGCTTTTCTGACGGTAACTCATTTATTTTTTTAGAATTTCCAAACCGGGAAGTTTACTACCCGAGATATACTCAAGCATGGCGCCGCCTCCGGTCGAAACAAAATCCATCTGTTGAAAAACTTGAGCCTGATCTAAAAGATCATTTGTTTCTCCACCCCCGGCGATTTTATAAGCTTTACTTTGGGCTACGGCTTTAGCTACGGTTAAGCTACCCTGATCATAAGGCTTTTCTTCAAATTTTCCCATGGGGCCATTCCAAAGAATGGTTTTGGCTTTTTCAATATAGTCACAAAAAAGCTGAATTGTTTCCGAATCAATGTCTTTTTGACTTTGATCGCTATAACCTTGGGGTAAAATTATTTTTTTGATTTGGCTAGCGTTTAGTTCTTGTTTTAATTTAGCTGGATTTTTCTGAATTTCAACCGCGATTAAACCACCCACAAGAACTTGATCATATTTTCTTACTAAAAGCTTGAGAACCGGGATTTTGGTTTCCAATTTGGCGCCGCCAACAATAGCCAAAGCCGGCCTTTCTGGATTTTCTAAAATATATTGAATTTGATCAATCTCTTGTTTCACTAATAAACCGGCATAAGCGGGCAGATAATGTCCTAAGGTAGCCACGGAAACGTGATTACGGTGACTAGCGCCAAAGGCATCGTTAATAAACACAAAACCTAAGTTGGCGATTAATTTAGCGAATTCCAGACTGGGTTGTTTTTCTTGTTTCCAAAAGCGAATATTTTCTAAAAAAACAATCCGGCTTGTTGAGGCTTGAGCTTGACTTAGGTTTTCTTGAATAGATTCTTGGTAATCAATTAATTCAACTTGATCGGGGAAACCAATCTTATGGATTGATTGCTTAAAATAATTAACCACGGGTTTGATAGAATAGTTTAAATCATAGGCTCCTTGAGGACGGCCAAGATGTGTAATCACTACGATTTTATTCACTCCGGCATTAAGTAAATAAGCGAAAGTTTTTAAGGTTTGATCGATACGAAAGCTATCTAAAACTTGATCCTTTTCAATAGGACAATTAAAATCAACTCTTAAAATTACATTGGTACGAGCTAAATTTAAGCCCAATATGTTTTTAATTTGAGCCATGTTCATGGTTAAATATTAATCATGGGAAAAATATAAAAAATTAAAGCCAATCCAAGAGCTAAAAATAATGCGGAAAGAAAATCCTTCACTTTAAAACCGGGCACTATGGCGGAAATCAATAAAATCATAAGAGCGTTGACCACGAAATTAATCAGTAAATAAACTAATCCATCTAAGCCGCGAAAAATTCTCATGATTGCCGGTTCTAGGTAATGAGCTGCGATGACCAAACCCAAAGAAACCAAAAGCGCGGTTAAAAAATTTTTGATTTTGATACCCGGGATGATCATGGTTAAAACCAAAACCACCAATCCAAGTATTAACCATTTAATTATAAGATTTGGGTCCATTTTTTTAAATATTAATTATTATTTTAAATATTGTTTATATTATAGCTTACAATTTTTTAGATTTTAGGCAAATATTTTTTTTGGGATTTATTTAAAAAAAGCAAGTTGGGCTCTTTTTTAAAAAATTAAGCTATTAATTAACCCTATGGATATCAACCCCGATTGCTTGCAGTCTTTGTTCTATTTTTTCATAACCGCGATCGATTATTTGAGCATTTTCTATCACGGATTGACCTTGAGCTAAGATTGCGGCTAAAAGCAAGGTCATACCGGCTCGAATATCCGGACTTTCGATATTTTTTGGTCTTAATTGACTAGGTCCGGCTACTAAAACCCGATGGGGATCGCACATAATTATGTCCGCGCCCATCCGATTCAAAGCGTCGGTAAAAAAAAGACGACCCTCAAAAATAGGTTCATGGATCATGGCCAAACCTTGCGCTTGAGTCATAAGCAAGGTGTAGATCGGCTGTAAATCAGTGGCAAAACCAGGATACTCATGGGTTTGAATACCGGTTGCTTGAAGCGGTTTTTTTAACCGCAAAACCTCAACCGAATTTGAACCTATTTTGAATTTAGCCCCGGCTCTGGTTAAGTACTCTAAAACAGCTTCTAAATGTTCAGGTTGACAATTTTTAACCTTGAGATTAATTTTATTCATTAGTGCCATCATAATAAAAGTACCGGCCTCAAGTCGATCAGGCATCATAGTAAATTTAACCCCCTTTAGCTTTGATACGCCTTTAATGGATAGGGTGCTGGTGCCAATACCTTGAATTTGCGCGCCCATTTTAACCAAATGATTAAGTAACTGAGTTACTTCCGGCTCGATACTGCAATTTTTTAAAATAGTTGTCCCTTTAGCTAAAACCGCGGCTAAAGCTAATGCTTCGGTTGCGGTAACGCTAATTTTTGGAAAAAAAATCTCAGCTGCTTTGAGTCCAGCCGGAGCTTGAATGACAAAATCTCCTTGCTCTGATTTAGCTTGAGCCCCCATTTTCTCAAAACCCTTAGTAAAAAAATCTATAGGACGTCGTCCGATAACATCGCCGCCGGGATGAGGTAAGATAACTTGACCATATTTGGCTAATATCGGACCTGCAAAAACAACGGAAGCCCTAACTTTATGAGCCAAATCTTTATCTATCTTGACCAGATCGGATTTCTCTTGATCTATAACACAGTTCTGCTTATGATAGCTAATCTTTTTACCTAATTTTTTTAGTAAATCTAATAATACCCGGACATCATAAATTTCAGGCAACTTATCGATTTGACAGCTCTGATCAGTTAATAAAGTGGCGGCTAAAGCTTTAAGAGCAAAATTTTTGGCGCCTTGTACTTGAATTTCACCTGATTGTATTTGCCCGCCATTGATAATGAATCGATCGTTCATATTTTTTTGCTTAAAAATTACCGTTTACGTAAATAATTTGGCTAATATTATCCTTAATTGTAACGAATATTTTTCAAATGTAAAAAGGGCTTAGTTAGGCTCTCTAATAAAGCAAAGTTTTCTTGGCTAGTGATTTTTTTTAAACCTTAACTTCTTTTTAAAAATTAAATAACCAAAAACTGAAAAAATAATTATAATTATAATTAATTGAATAACCGGACTGTTGTTTAAAAGACCGCCAAGAGTTAAACGTTGTTGATATTGAGCTAAAGTCTTTTTTGATTGATCTAAAGATTGCTCTTGTTGATGTAGGGCTTGACGAAGCATGATATCCTCCTCCGGTTCTAAAACAATATCGGAAATTAAAAAATTAGTCTGTTCCAATAAAGCTTGATTGGTTTTAATATGCTTTTTTACAATTTTAATTTTATCAAGATCTTGACCCAAGAAAAATTGGTTAAACTTGGGTTGCTCAATTAGAAGCCGGTTTTGGTTATTGATTTCTTGATTAATTTGATCCGCTTTATTTAAAATTGATTTTACTTGCTTAATTTTTTTAGATTCTTCTATCCGCCCTTGATTGATTTTTTGTTCCATTTTGGCTTGATCGTTTTCATTTTCATGTTTTTGATCCGAATCAATCGCTTGACCTTGATTGGCTTGGTCCGATTCTTGATTTTGATCAGCTTGAGTTTGCTTATCTTGAGAATCGACTTCCACTATGGTGTTATCTTTTTGCTCGTCTTCATCCACGGCTTGGATAAGATTGCAATAATTATTAATAGATTTTTGTTTATTTTTTTTAAATTCATTATCGCGCAATTCAATAGAATCATCCCAGTATCCGCTACCGGCCGAACCGCCATGAGGTCGGTTGCAATCAAATCCATACTTATGATTTTCAACGATTAAATTATTAGCTACTAAAACGTCGCCTTTTTTATCAAAATCCTCGTAAAACTGAGCCGCTATTCCGGAAGAGCCGTTATCTTCAATATCATTGCCTGTTATTCTTAAATCAGCGCTGCCCACAATTAGCTCAATACCGCTTTCCCGATTGTCTTTGATCACGTTGTTTTGAATTTTACCATTAACATTGGAGCGAATATCAATCCCCTCCTCTTGGTTGGAATGAACAAGATTATTACTTAAATTAATATCCTTGCCCCTTTGAATGTATAAACCTTTGCCGCGTCCATTTATTATTTTAGACTCCTTAACCTCGAGTTTACCATCACCGGCTTGAGCGTTAATTCCTATATGAGAAAAATTTTGGATAGTGCAATTGATAATGGTAGCGTCGGCATCGCTTTTAATGGTTATGGTTTTTAAAGCCGACTGCACGGTTAAATCTTGAATTTGGGTATCATGCTCAAGCACAACCGAACCGGAAATAACCACTCCATTCTGATCCTGACCATATAGCTCAAATTCCCGAGGCAAAACTATTGATTCAGAATAATCGCCTTTGCGAATAAAAATTTCTGGTTCAATTTTTTGATCTTGAGCGTATTTAATCGCCTTGGAGATGCTGTTAAAAGGTTTTTCCTGGCTGCCATCACCATCGCTTTTGGCTTGTTTTTCCACATATAAATCATAACTTTTGGCTTGAGTGATTGGGAAATCAAGTCTGATCCAAGCTAAAATTGCCCAAAATAAAATCATATAAGCAAATAGTTTTTTTTGTTTGATTGAAAAAAACATTAATATAAATCAAGCTAAATAATAATTAATTCTAATGATTTTTTACACTCTTGACAATAAATTCTTTATGAATAAAATTAATACTAAGTATTACTTTATATGATAAAATATTAATAATTAAACAACTATCAAAATCATGGTCAAAAACAAAATCACCTTAACCGGGATTAAAGCTGACGTTGGCAGTATTGGCGGACATTTAAAACCTAGCCAAAAATTAATCGATACTGTAGATGAGTATGTGCACAAGCATCAAGACAATTTAATAAAAGATTATCGCATCTCCTATACCGGGGATGATATTTTAATTTTATTAACACATACCGGTGGAGTAGATAATGAAAGAATTCATAAGCTAGCCTGGGATGCTTTCGTGCAGGCAACAGAGGTGGCCAAAAAACAAGGGTTATACGGAGCAGGTCAAGATTTACTAAAAAATTCCTTTGCCGGTAATGTTAAGGGTCTTGGACCGGGTATCGCGGAAATGGAATTTGAGGAAAGACCCAACGAATCATTTTTGGTTTTTGCCGCAGACAAAACCGATCCTGGAGCTTATAATTTATTATTATACCTGGCTTATACCGATCCAATGTACAATTCCGGCTTGATTTTATCACAAGAAATTTCTCGCGGTTATGAGTTTAAAATTATGGATATTGCTCACACTAAGGCGAATAAAACCATCAGATTAAAAGCTCCCAACCAATTATACGAAATCGCTGCTTTATTAAGAGAACCAATGAAATACGTAATTCACAGTATTTTTGCAAATTATAATCAAGAGCAATCGGTAGCAGTTAGCACAACAAGATTGAAAAGTATTGCTGGACGCTACACCGGCAAAGATGATCCAGTTTGTATTGTCAGAGTACAAGGCGTATTCCCGGCCACCGGTGAGGTCGTGGCGCCATTTGAATTGAACCCATTGGTTTCAGGTTTTGCTCGAGGTAGTCATTGCGGTCCCTTAATGCCGGTAAAACAAAACACAACCATTTCTTATTTTGATGGCCCGCCAATCGTGAGCGGAATGGGTTATTCAATAAGACAAGGCAAACTAACAGAAGGTGTGGATTTATTTGATCATCCATTTTGGGAACAAATTAGAAAAAGGGCTGTTGACAAAACCAAAATGATTAGAGAACAAGGCTTTTACGGAGCCGCCATGCTGCCTTTTTCTGAGTTAGAATACAACCAAGGAGTGGTAAATATTTTGAAAAATTTAGAAAATAGGTTTAAAATCGAAAATTAGTACTAATAATTAAAACGAAACCAAACATGAATAATAACGATCCCTTAAAAAATGCCTTGGCGCAACTGAATCAAGCAGCTAAAAAAAGCGGAATTAAACCCGAGACTTTAGAATTATTACGAATCCCGGATAAAGTTTTAAAATTTAAGATTGCGGTACGGATCAACAAAAAATTAGAAATTTTTCAGGGTTTTCGAGTGCAACATAATAACTGGAAAGGACCCTATAAGGGCGGTTTAAGATATTTTCCAGCGGTTAACTTAAACGAAGTCAAAGCCTTGGCTTTTTGGATGACGATAAAATGCGCTTGCGTTGACATACCTATGGGAGGTGGCAAGGGAGGAATAACTATTGATCCCGGTAAATATACAGATAAACAAATAAAAAATATTACATTGGCTTTTGCTCGCATTTTAGCTGATAATATCGGCCCACACAAAGATGTTCCGGCTCCGGATGTTAACACCAATTCCAAGTTAATGGATATTATCGCTCAAGAGTATTCAAAGATTCAAGGTCAAAAGCAATTGGCTGTGGTAACCGGCAAATCCGTTAACAAAGGAGGAAGTTTGGGTAGAGAATCAGCCACTGGTATGGGCGGTTTATTGGTTTTAAACCGCTTGCTGGAATTGCTTGGAAAAGAAAAAAAACAAACAAAATTAACGATTCAAGGTTTTGGCAACGTTGGCAGCCACATGGCGGATTTGGCTTATAACCATGGTTACAAAATTATCGCTATTTCTGATGTTAGTGGAGGAATTTACAACCAAAAAGGAATCAACATAACTAAGCTTAAAAAGCATGTAAAAAGTACCGGTTTTGTCAAAGGTTTTGCCGGAACCAAACCTATAACCAATCAAAAACTTTTAACTCTAAAAACCGATGTTTTAATTCCGGCTGCTTTAGAAAATCAAATCACTAAACAGAACGCTAGAAACATAAAAGCTGATTTAATTTTTGAATTGGCCAATGGACCTACCACCATGGAAGCGGATAAAATTTTACATCAAAGAAAAATTAAATGCTTACCTGATGTTTTAGCTAATGCCGGAGGCGTTATTGTTAGCTATTTTGAATGGAAACAAAACTTAATGGGTAAATATTGGACAGAAAAAAAAGTTTTTTCTGAGTTGGAAAAACTGATTGTACCGGCCTTGGAAAAAATTTACCAAATTCATTTAAGAGAAAAAGTAACATTAAGACAAGCCGCTTATATTTTAGCTTTAAAAAATTTGGAAAAAAACAAACCCAAGGACTTTATTCGAACTTTAAAGCATAAAAATTAATTAAATGTTTACATTCAATTATCACTATGCCTTATAGCAAAGTAAAAAAAATTAATAAAAATTGGACACAGTTGCCCACAAAAGAGCCATCTGTTGGTTATTTAACCAGCAGAGCGTTAAAAAACCAAAACGCTTTTTTGGATAACCACGGGGCTTTATTGGTACAAACCGGCAAAATAACCGGAAGAAGTCCGTTGGATAAATATGTGGTTGTTTCTAAAAAAACTCAAAAAAATATTTGGTGGGAAAACGAGATTCAAAAATTAAAAATTGATATTTTCAAGAAATTAAAACATGATTTATTAGCATATTTTACCCAACAACCGGAAATCTACTACACTCAAAGACAGGTGGGTGTTACCGATGTATACGCTTTGGAAGTGAAAACCTATACTACTAACGCTTGGAGCGCTTTGTTCACCAAACATCTTTTTAAAGATCCGGAGAACACAAAAAAACTGCCTGTTTTTAAATTATACCATGCCCCAAATTGGCAAATCGATCCGAAAAAATACCAATTAAGAAGCCCGGTGGTAATTGCGATCTGCTTTGAAACCCGAGAAATTATTATTATTGGAACTTTATATTTAGGAGAAATTAAAAAAAGTTTATTTTCGGTTATGAATTATCTACTGGTGGATCACGAAATACTACCTATACACGCAAGCGCGAATCAATCAAAGAAAAATAAGCTGGTAAGTTTATTTTTTGGCTTATCCGGAACCGGCAAAACTACCCTTTCCATGAACGGTGAAGATTTACTAATTGGCGATGACGAGCACGGTTTAAGTAAAAAGGGCGTGTTCAATTTTGAAGGCGGTTCTTACGCTAAAACAATTGATTTAACCAAACAAAAAGAACCGGAAATTTACCGAGCTATTCAAAATTATTCAGTAATTATTGAAAACGTTAAATTTCACTCATTTACAGCAAAAAAAAATTTCAAGGATCAAACTTTGACTGAAAACGGCCGAGCCAGTTATAGTTTAAAATTTTTAACCAACACCACTCAAGAAAAAGTAAGCCCCATGGCTAAACAAATTTTTTTCTTAACTGCCGACGCTCATGGAGTATTGCCTATGATTGCAATTTTAAATCCTAAGCAAGCGGTCGAATATTTTTTGCTTGGTTATACTTCTAAACTGGCGGGCACTGAGGCTGGAGTCACCACGCCGGAGCGAGTTTTTTCTCCTTGTTTTGGAGCGCCTTTCATGTATCGGCATCCTAAAGTTTATGCTCGGTTGCTAAAAATATATTTAAAAAAATATCAAATAAAAGTATGGTTAGTAAACACTGGCTGGACCGGAGGAGAATATCAAAACGGTTGTCGGTTTTCCTTGAAAACCACCCGCTGGGTTATCAAAAAAGCTAAGGCTAATCAAATTGATGCTTCAAAGACCTTTCAAGACCCGATTTTTAAGCTTAATATCCCCAAAAAAATCCCCGGTGTTGCAAAAAAAATGCTTAATCCTATGGAAAACTGGAAAAATAAAAAATTATATCTTACTAAGGCTCATGAACTGGCAAACGAATTCAAAAAACAATTAAAAAAAATAAGCTTCTTGGATTAAGAATAAAGAAACAATCAATATTAAGTTTTTAAGCGCTACTTAACCTAATGGCTTTAAAAACATAAGTCAACTTTGACTAAATCTTTAAATAAGAATTTATTAAAATTTGGTTAAATTTCTGTTTGGCTCAGGATTTACATTGACTTGGTTTGCTCAAAAAGCTATTTTTTGATTTAATACAATTAAATTTGCTTTTGGCCAATGCGATTTAAACAATTATTTTAGACTGTTCTTAATGGCGGCTATTGATTGAAAAGAGTTAATTAAAAAATGGCGAATATTTGAAATATTTATGAATAAACTAGAATTTATTTGTCAAAACTGCTTAAGCGGAATCCGGTTTAATAATAAAAAACAAATAAAAAATCGCAATCACTGTGCAAAATGCTTGTACTCACGACATTTAGATTTAAATCGTGCCGGGGATCGCTTGGCAAAATGTAAAGGTTTAATGAAACCAATCGGTCTATGCTTTAAAAAACAAAAGCCAAATAAGTACAGACCGGGCGCTCAAAAGGGTGAATTAATGCTAATTCATAAATGTGAGAAATGTAACAAAATTTCAATTAATCGAATTGCGGTTGACGATGATGAATCAAAATTGATAAAAATATTAGAAAACGCTCGGGATTTAAATCAAGAAACTATTCAGATTTTCAAAAAACAAGGAATACAACCAATTCAAAATAGTGATGAGAAAGAAGTTTTGGAGCAATTATTTGGAAAAACCAACGTTTAAACAATTGGGTCCATAGCTCAGCGGCAGAGCGCTCGGCTCATAACCGAATGGTCGCAGGTTCGATCCCTGCTGGACCCACTAAGTACCAAGCAATGAAAAAAAGAAAAAAACCCAAACAAAAATTATTTAAAATAAAAATTTCTAGGCAAAAAATTATTATTTTATTTTTGATTTTAGTTGCTTTAATAGCTTTGGCTTTAAGTATTCAATTGAAAAGAAAAAATAATATATTAAATAAAAAAACCGAGCAAAGTTTAGAACAAGAGCTTAACCAAGAGATTAAAACTCAGCAAACCATTGATTCAACTCAAAAAAAAATTGACCAGGCCGAGCAAGCGATAATATATAAGGACTACGATAAGGCTGGCAAACTAACACAAGAAGCATTAAAAAGTCTTGAATCACTGCAAAAACAAGATAAGTTTCAACAAGCAATTCAGCAAATTGAAGATCAGGCTAGGGATGTTCAAGATAAATTAAAACAAATCAAACAAACGGAAAACCAAAAAAAGCAGCCCTGAAATGGACCGCTTTTTAATCAAAAATGACTTAACTTTATTTAAGTTCAACTCCGGCGCCGGCTTGTTCAAGTTTTTGCTTGATCTCGTCAGCTTCGGCTTTAGCCACGTTTTCTTTAATAACCTTAGGAGCGGCGTCAACTAAATCTTTAGCTTCTTTCAGTCCTACACCCATAATATCCTTAACCGCTTTAATAACTTGAATCTTTGAGTCACCGGCTGAAGTGATTTCAATGTTAAAATCGGTTTTTTCTTGAGCTTCTGATTGTTCGGAACCAGCTTGTGCTTGACCAGGAGCGGCCATGGCTATGGGAGCTTGAGCGGAAACTTGAAACTTATCTTCCAGCACCTTCACCAGTTCACTTAATTCTAAAACGCTCATTTTCTCAATTTGCTCTACTAATTCTTTAAACTTTTTCGGAACTTCAACGGCTTGCTCTTGTTGTTTTGAATCTTGAGAAGCGTCTTGTTTATCTGATTTTTCAGGCTTAGAAGTCTTATCATCGGTTTGAACCGACTTTTTAGGATCTTTGGGGTCTTTAGCTTCCGATTTAGCGGAAGCTGATTTTTTTTCTTGATTCATAATAATGGTGTTAATGAAAAATATTAAAATAGATTACTTGGCATCTCGAATGGCGGTTAAAACCTGAACAATGCTACGATTAACCGCATTAAGCGCTCCCACCAATCCATTAATTGGAGCTTTTATGGTGCCCACGGTTTGAGCGATTAATTCCTGTCTGGAAGGTAATTTTGCCAGCTCGATCATTTGTTGGCTTGATAAATATTTTTGCTCCAAAATGCCGCTAATCATGTTTAGGTCTTTGTGCTTTTGACTGAATTGGTAAAGATTTTTAGCGCAACTAACTTGATCAACGCTACTGGAAGCCATAGCTACCGGCCCCTTATAATCTTGAATATCGGCGTCTATTTTTAGGTTTTTTAGAGCAATTTGAATCAATCGTTTCTTGTAAACTGTAAAATTAATTTGATTTTGAAAAAGCTGATCACGTAATTCATTGAGCTCGTTAGCCTCTAGCCCTTGATAATCAGTAAAAACAACTGCTTGAGAGTTTTCAATTTCGGCTTTAATCTTCTCAACTATTTTTTCCTTATCGGCTCGCTTTAACATCTAAATAGCTTATTAATAAAAAACTGTCCATTTCTAAGACAGCTTTTACAATAGAAAACTGTCCTGAGTAAGACTTATTTGTTGCTTACTGTCTTGGGACTAATTCTAAACAAATGAATTTGTAAAATTTAATAGGATTCTTAACTACTCTTCGTCAATTATCATTTCTGAAGAAATTTCCTGAATTTTTTTCTCGGATTGGCTCATGGCTTGCTGATTGGTTTGAGTGCTCTCCCTGGTGTTATAGGATTGATTTACTTCTTGACCGGAGGTTGTCTGACTTGCGTATCGCGAACTAGCCATCTTTGCATTTTGATCATATCCTTGACCATAACCCGAATTGGTTGCTGAGTTCTCTAATTCTAAATTGCCAGCCGAAAGCTTTTCTAGTTTTTGATCTTTTTCATTTAACTCTTCTCTTAAAGCATAAAGTTTTGACTTAAATAAGTCAAGCGCTTCATCTTTTTCTTTTTTAAGTTCATCAATTTTATCTAAAAGATATTGCCTTTCCTCGCGACTAATATTTTGCTTTTTAATAGCGTCATTGGTGGCATGCTCCAAACGTAGGGCTTCGGTGGACTTAATTCTTTTGATTTCATTATTAAGAGAAATGACTTGACGATCAAGCCGCTCAATCTGTGAATCTTTTTTATCAAGTTGGTCTTCCAAATCACTAAGGTTGTCTTTAAATAATGTAATGGTTCGGTTTTCTTCATTTTCCAGCTCCTTAACTCGCTCTTCCAGGATTGAAATTTTTTCTTCTTTTTCTCTGATTTCCTTTTCTTTTCGCTTGAGATTGAAGTTTTCCAAAATTTGTAGGCCTTTGACTTCCTTGCTTAGGGATTCAATTTTTTCGTTCTTTTCGGTTAATTGTTCTTTGATTGAGCTAACTTTCTTTTGTACCGCGGTTAGTTCTTTTTCTCGATCATTTTTTAATTCTTCAATAACGCTAATTTTTTCTTGATAGGCTTGTTTGTCTTTTTCATGCTCGTTTTCCAGACTGCTGATGCGTTCATCTTTGTTTTTGACTTTCTGAATTTCTTGTTCATGCGCCTTGGTTAAATCACTAACTTTATCATTTAAAATATCAATTTGTTCGTTTTTCTTATTAATAATATCCTTAAGTGATTTAGATTCTTGGTCTAGGGAGTCGATCTCTTTTTGTCGTTTTTGCCTTACTTTTTCAATTTCCGCTTGTAAATCTTTAACTTGACCTTCTAGTTTTATACGTTTTTGAATTTCTTTAATCTTAAGAGCCTCGGAAACCTGAAGTTTCTCCGCTTCTTCATTGAGCAATTCAATCAATTTATCATTGCCTTCAATGGATTCATCTTTCTTCTTCAGCTGCTTTTTAATGATATTTAGGTTCTTCTTCAAAAGTTCAATGGTTTTTTTCTTTTCCAGCTCTAATTCCTTGATTCGTCGCTCAAAGGCTTGTTTTTCTCGCTTGCCAAGACTTTGTTGATCCTGGGGGCTTGAATAAGATCTTGATTGTTTGGTGGTTGGTTTTGGTTGATCAGAACTTGATTGAGTTTTGGTTGCAACGGTTTCGGAACTTTGGCTTTGTTCTGATTCGGTTGAACTGGTTTCTTCTTCTGGAGATAAGGACTCGCCCGCTTCTTTTAACTCGGCTTGCTTTTTTTCCGACAAAGCAAATGGATTAGCTTCCACGGCAAAACCCCATTTAATTAATTCTTTGGCTTTAGTTTTATCGAGATCATTTTTACATACATAAATTTTGCCTTTTTTGTAATTGCCTAGATCTCTTGTAAACTTAATGATCATTATGAATGTTTAAATTAACTTATAAGAAATATACTAACGATTGATAATTTTCCGAAAACGATCCCAAAGACCGGTATCCTCGCTAGACTCTTCTTGAGATTCGGATTCGGATTCGGATTTGCTTGATTTCTTGTCTTGCTCTTGTGAAGTTGTTTGGGCTTGTTCTTCGGTTTCCAAATTTTGGTCTTGGTCTAAATCTTGATCTTCTTCCGCTTCTTGTTCCTGAGGAGTTTGATAATTCTCGTCAATCAAATCATCATCTGATGAAGAACTACCGGTAGGCTCGTAACTGGCAGTTGATGAATTGGTTGAATATTTACTAACTTTGTTGGTTGATAATGTTCGTCCTTCTTCAAAATCTTCCACTAAGCTTTCCTCAACATCTTTATCTAAAATATCTTTAATTCGGGAACAAATAGCATTAATCTGTTTATCCTGGCTTTGCAAGCGCTCGTCCTTTTTTTGAATTTGTTCATTGAACGCTTGAGTGTTTTTTTCTAATAAGAAAAAGGTCTCTTCAATATCGCCATAGGATTGATCTTGGCTTTTTTCTGAATTGGTAGAAGCGTTGTAATCGCTTGAATAATCGTTTGATTGAGATTTGGAAGTTGGACTGGTCATTAAATTATTTTTTAATTAATTTTATGAACTTGACTGTATAGCATAATAATTTTAATTATGCAAGTCTTTTTTCAAAATAGTCAAAATTTGGTGAAATAATCTTTACTTGATGTAAACAGTGGTGGTGGAATAAAAGTTGCATTTTACATCTAAAAATGTCATGATGGATTGAGCTTAAGCATGAAATTAATCTTGGATTGTCCAATGCTAATTTTAAAGCTAAATAATCCTTAATAGATATTAACATATAAATCCTAATATTTACAGTCAAGATGAAAACCAATACCAAGGAAAAAGCTATAAAACAATTGCTCGATCGAGGAGTGGAAAAAATTTATCCAAGTAAAAAAAAGCTCCTGTCCTTGCTTAAGCAAGGCAAAAGACTAAAGCTATATTGTGGCTATGATCCAAGTTCGCCAACCTTGCATGTAGGCCACTTAATTACAATTAATAAATTGGCTCAATTTCAACAACTAGGCCATGAGGTAATATTTTTAATCGGGGACTTTACCGGAATGATTGGCGATCCTACCGATAAGCAATCTACTCGAAGCAAACTTACCAGAGACCAGGTATTGAAAAATTGTCGTAATTACCAAAAACAAATCAGTAAGGTGCTGGCTTTTGAGGGAAAAAATAAGGCAGTGGTTAAATACAACAGTCAATGGAATGACAAGTTATCTTTCGTGGATTTAATAGAGCTAAGCTCGAATTTTACCGTGGGGCAAATGATCCAACGAGATATGTTTCAACAAAGAATTCAGCAAGGTAAACCAATCCACTTGCACGAATTTTTATACCCTTTGGCTCAAGCATATGATAGTTTAGTCATGGATGTTGATCTGGAAATCGGCGGTAATGATCAAATGTTTAACATGATGTGTGGTCGAGACTTAATAAAAGCCCTTAAAAACAAAGAAAAATTTGTTTTAACCACCAAGCTTTTAGCGGACGAACAAGGGAAAAAAATGGGCAAAAGCGAAGGCAATGCTGTTAGCATGACCGCTCAAGCTAAAGATATTTATGGAAAAATAATGTCGTGGACCGATGGGCTAATTTTACCCGGATTTGAGCTTTTAACCCAAATTGATTTAGCGGAAGTTGCTAAAATTAAAAAGCAGCTTGAACAGGGCCAAAACCCAATGGTGTTTAAAAAAAGACTGGCTTTTGAAATTACCAAGTTGATCAAAGGGAAGGCCAAAGCGGTTCAGGCGGAAAAATATTTTGAAAAAGTCTTTAGCCAAAAGCAAGATCCTGAAAATTTGGAGGTTAGAATTCTTAAAGATTTGGGTCTGGGCAAAGTTAAAAACGCTACTTTGATTAATTTGATTAACGGCTTAAAAAAAAATACGTCCAAAAGTCAAAACAAGAGATTAATAAGGCAAGGAGCGGTTAAGGTTAACAATAAAACCATCAATGACCCGGCATATTTAATTAAATTAAATAATAATAAGAACCCCACGATTATTAAAATCGGCAAAAGGGAATTTTACCAAATAAAAAACAGCGAATGAAAAAAATATTAATTGGATTTTTATTCATAACAATAACGGCCGGTTGCGGCAGCTCTAGCGCAAACAATATTAAAATTGAAGAACGACCCATAACGGATTTTAAAGAAATACATTGGAATGGAACCGGGGAACTAACAATTAAACAAGGATCTCAAACCGCAATCAAGCTTGGAGCTCATAAAAATTATATTGATAAAATTCAAATTGAGAACCAAGGCGATGCTTTGATTATTAAAGAAGAAAGCAATTGGTTTGATTTTTTAACTTTTGGGAAAAGAAAATACTTAATTACTACTCCTGATTTAAATAAAGTTATTTTAAAAGGAGTGGGCGATATAAAAATTGAAAATTTTAAAGCTGATGATTTAAGTTTGGTTTTGAAGGGTAAAGGCGATTTTAAAACTCATGGTTTAGATTTAATCTCTTTGGACACAGAGTTACAAGGTCTGGGTAATTTTAAAGTCAGTGGTAAAACCAATAACCAAAAAGTTCTTATTGATGGTAAGGGCGATTACGATGCTTTGAATCTAAAATCTAAAAATGCCTTGGTGCTGATCAGCGGAATTGGAACAGTTAATTTAGATGCTAGTGATAACCTATTGGTTGAAATTGCGGGCAAGGGTAATGTTTATTATCTAAACAACCCAAAAATTGAAGAAAAAATTAATGGAATTGGCAAGGTCGAGCATTATTAAAATCTCTGATCAAGCCTGTTAAATATTAAAATGTTTAAAAATACTTAACAGACCATTCTCGTCAACATGACCCCCAATAAAGCTATTTTGATTTTGCTTGCTGATTTTTTGTTTTAAATCAGGGGTTGCGTTAGCTAGAGTCGCCTTGAATCCACAATTTTGAATAAAATCCCAATCTCCAATGGTATCGCCCACGCCAAGGGTGTTTTCAAGTTTAAAACCACAATGCTTAATTAAATAATCTACTCCTTGGCCTTTGGAAATTGATTTAGGGGTGATAACAACAAACCGTAAGTTTTTTCTGCTTGGATGCAAAGTCCAATTAATATCAAAAAGCGATTGGTAATTTTTTAGGATTTTGTTAATTTGATTTTTTTGGTTCAGATTGTTAGCAGCAAGGGTTATTTTTAAAGTTTCCTTTTTGATTACAAGACCGGGATCGCTAAAAAAAACTGGAGAAAATTGTAAAATTTGTTGATGAATTTTGGCAACTGGATGATTGCTTAAATAACTCGGCATTAAACATTGTTTAAGGGTATAAACTTCAAAAAAAACTTTTTGAGCAAATAAATCAAAAATCAATTTTTGGCTGTTTTTAGAATTAAGCCGAACTTTAAGAACGGTTTTGTTATCAAGAAAGTTGCGTACCAAACCTCCGCCATCGGTTACATGAAAAGTATTTAGACCGGCTCTAGAAACAATGGGTTCTGTGACAAAACCGGAACGCGCGGTACAAAAAGACACATTAACATTACTGGCTTGCAAATGAGCCAATTTTTTTATTATATTTGGATGAGGTTGAGGAAAATTATGATTTTCTTTACTTCCAATAATAACTCCATCTACATCAAGAATGATATTTTTTATGGGCAAGTTGAATAATTAATAATTAAAAAAACTAAGCTTTTTTAAGAGCTTGAAAACTTGTTAGCAAAATTGATATTTTATCCGAATTGATAATGCTTTTTAATAGGTTGGATGATTTGCCATCTACACTGTAAGCCCTTGGGGAATATTACTAAATCCCCGGCCTTAATTGTGACTGGGTTAGCGCCGGAATCCGGAACAACCCTGGCTTGACCTTGGATGATATAACAAGTTTCTCGATCATCATAACTCCATGGAAATTCTGACACTCCTTTTTCCCAGATTGGCCAATCAAAAACCCGCATTGCTTTTAAATCTGACTGTTCTGGTTGGGTGATTTGAATAGTCATTGTTTATTTGAATTAATATTAATGTTAAATTATTTTAAAACCCGAATTCAATTCATAATTTATATTATTTAGACTTACCAATCCGGATAAGTCCAAAAATAATTAAGAGATTTATTAAAATATTGTATAATGTAAATAAATTTTGAGCAAATAAAAGTATAACTTTCAAAAATGAAAAAAACTAATAAAAAATACTGTTTACTTTTTTTAATTTTTTTGATCTTGGTTGGTTTTTTAATCTGGATTTATTATCACAATAACTTTGTTAACCGTAAAGTTACAAATCAGAGACAAAAAAAAGACCCGGAAATAGCCGATCAAATAAAGCAACAAAATCAAAATAATTTAAAGGAACAAGACAAGCAAGCCCAAAAACCGCTTAAGCAAACAAAGCGGTCAAAAAACAACGACGTTGGACCAAACAAAAAAGCGGATAATTTCACCTGGCCAATTGACCAACCGAAAAAAAGAATCACTAAAAAAGAATTTGCTCAATATATCACCAGGGAAAATTCTCCTATAGAAAATGAAAGATTCAGGGGGTTTCATACCGGGGTTGATTTGGAAGTGTTTAATCAGGAAATCGACCAACCAACTCAAGTACAAGCCTGTTGTACCGGAAAGCTTGTTTATAAAGGTTGGATTAATGGTTATGGTGGGGTTGTTGTTCAATCCTGTGAATGGCAAGATCAAAGTATTTTAATTTTATATGGTCACGTGAAATTAACTAGCGTTAAAAAATCAAAAAATGATTTGGTTAAACAAGGAGAGTTTATTGCTTTTTTAGGTCAAGACAAAAGCCAAGAAACGGATCAGGAAAGAAAGCACTTACATTTAGGCATTATTAAAGGTGAAAAAATTGATTTTAGAGGATATGTACAGCAAGAATCCGAGCTAAAAGCATGGTACGATCCGGTAAAAATAATTGGTTATGGCTAAACTTATTTTTTTAGGTTATTAACCAACTCAATGATAGGCTCTAAACTTTTCTTCTCAACCCGATCAACATCTTTGGTCATTTGTTCTTTTTGTTTAGGATCCTTGACCATTTTAGCGGCCATTTTTATCATTAATTTATGATGCCACTTCAGTTTTTCAATAATGGTTCGCCCACCCAAAGGGAAATAATGTATTTTTTTTCTCATATCTTCTGGAAAGGCTTTTTCAAAGCCTTTTTTTAAATCTTGATCGGTCGGAGGAGCGCCTGAGGTTGTATAAAGAATTATTTTTTTATTTTTTATTTTTTCCCAATTTTTTTTAATATAGGGCGCGATCATAGGCATGGAAGCCACCACCAAACTGCCAAAAATTACGATATCGGCTTGTTGTAAAGCCTTTTTAAATCGACCCTTAACCGAAAACGCTTTAAATCCGGTTGCTTGCTCAAGCCATTTAGCGTACTGCTTTGTGCTGCCGTATATTGTTTTATAGATTATTATTCCTTTCATTATTATAATTAAAAAATTATTTATTGATAAAAATTATTTTGCTTTATCAGACTTTTTATTCTTGTTTTTGCTCAATGGCAACTCTACTATAAATGTGCTGCCTTTGCCTTTGCCCGGACTTTCAGCCCAAACTTTTCCCTGATGAGCCTGAATGAGTTCTTTGACAATATATAAACCTAAACCCGTACCATTGGCGTGCATGACTTGAATATTTTTACCCCGGCTAAATTTTTTAAACAGTTTGGCTTTTTGGTTTTTGTCAATACCAACGCCCGTATCTTGAATTCGTACTTGAATTTTGTCTTTTTGATCATCGGCTTTTTTTAAAGTGATGGTAATCGTTCCTTGAGCGGTATATTTAATAGCATTATCCACAAGATTGCCAATTACCTCAATAAGTTTGCGGTCATCTGCTTTTATGATCCTGTTGGCTTCTTTTTTGATTTTATTTTTGTATACCAAGTCAAGATTTTTATGTTTAGCTTGAATTTTCATGATTTTATAAACATTACTCACTAATTTATGTAAGTCGATTTCTTCAAACTCATATTCGATTCGACCTTGTTCAATCCTGGTTAAATTAAGCAAATCTTCAACCAAACTAATCAAACGCTCATTGGAAATAAAAATCTTTTCAATGGTTAGCATTTGTTTTTTGCTAAGCTCGCCATAAGCGCCATCCATAAGTAAGTGAGAAAATCCTTTGATTGAGGTTAGTGGAGTACGCAACTGATGAGAGGCAATGGAAAGGAACTCGGTTTTATAAGCATCAGCTTTTTGCAACTTTTCATTTGCTTGACGTAATTTTTGAGTGGCTTGTTCAACTTCTTGCTTAAGTTTTTGGTTGAATTCAAGAATTTGATTAAAGTATAAAGCATTTTGAACCGCGATCGCGGCTTGAGAGCCCAAAATACTTAAAACGGTTAAATCTTCTTGATTGTAAGTATCATTGGTTTGTTTGGCGCCCAAAACAATTAAGCCAATGGTTTTGTTTTCATAATTAAGCGGGGTTATCAGTTTAACTCCTATTTTTTTTAATGATAATAAAAATTTTTGAGTTTTGGGTTGATTATGTAATATCAAAGCCTGATCGATCAAAATGGATTGATTATATTTGATATATTTTTGCTTTAAAAATTGATTGCTTTGGTAGTACTTACGACCCTTGGTTTGAAAGCCCTTATTAAACTTAATTTGATACTTTTTTCTAGACTCATTAAAAATTAAAACTCCAATTGCTTGAGGATGAAAAATATTGTTTAAAATTTCGGAAATCAAACCATAAACCTGACCAGGTTTTTGCACGGTTGCTAATTTTTGACTGGAGCTCTTGATAACTTCCTTAACATTATATAAAGAGGAAAAGAAATATCGATTAGCTGACTGATAATAAAAATCTTTAATTTTTGAAAAAACAATAACGCTAATGGTTAAAATCAAGATATTGGTAAAATATATAGGAAAAACCAAATTAAAGATAAAATATAATGCCATGGCTAACCAAACTGAAGTCAAAACTGAAAAAAAATAAACAAAGCTTTTTCTTAAAACCAATTTAATATCAAGGAGTTGATTAAAAATAATATTATAGAAAATGAATACTAAAAAAAACAAAGTAAAAATAACTCCTAAGGCTTGATATTCGTTGATTTGAAAAAAATATGGCAGAATAAGGTTGGTAAATGAAGCGGGCAAAATTGAAAAAACACAACCGGTTATTAAAAAAATAATTTGAGATTTTTGTCTTGAATTTGCTTTTTTATATTTTAAAAGCGGCAAGATAATAATAGCTGGAGCGAAGAAATAAAAATGAATGATAAAAATTAGGTAAAACACATTTAATAATTTTTCTTGGGAAATTAGTAATTTGTGGCTAAGTAAATTAACCAATAAGGTTAAGCCAATTAAAAAAAAGATCCAAAAGAAAACCAAAGAGCGCTTAGTTTTGGATAAAGAAAAATTTTTTTCTGGAAAATACAAACCAACCCAAAAAGCAAAGAATGCGACCAGTTCAACAAAAATAAAGAATAAGCTTTTGAAAAAATTATTAAAAAAACCGTTAAATTCAAGTTGCTGAAGCAAATAGGAAATAAAGATCCAGCCACTCAAACTAATAAAAAGCCAAGTAAAAGCCTGATTGGTTTTGCTTTTAGTGTTTTTAACATAAACGATCAAGGCCAATCCAAAATAAATCAAAAAACAAGACAAATAGATTAAATCATACCAATACATTTATTTTATTGTTAGTAACTATTTTGAAGTTTTATCTTTTTTATAGATCCTTTTAACAATTTTCAATATTATTATATCACGCTCCGGTTGTTTTGATAAGCATTTGCCGGAAATAATTAGATAAACTCTGTTAAGATCCCGATTTTAGCGTTTTTTGAATTTATAATTAAATTTTTCATATCTTAAAATATGTATTAATTGATTAAAAATAGAAAATCAATTATAATTAATGATAATTAAGTAAAAACTAAAAAAATAAAAAATGCAAAACAGAAAATTTCGAGTTATTTTAATCATGGCGATTATCTTGTTAATTGCTCTAATGGCTCGTTTTTATAAATTAGATCAAATACCGCCCGGACTTTATCCGGATGAAGCGGTTAACGCTACGGACGGTTTAAGAGCCTGGGATCAAGGTGACCTGAGATTGTATTATCCTAACAACAATGGCAGAGAAGGCTTATTTATAAATTTGGTAGTGATATTTTTAAAAATTTTTGACATAAGTATCGCGGTTTTTCGCATTGTTCCGGCTTTAATAGGCCTTTTAACCATACCGGCGATCTATTTAGCCGCTAAAGAAATGTTTAATTTCCGAGTTGGATTGCTAAGCGCTTTTATTTGTTCAGTAAGTTTTTGGCATATTAATTTTTCTCGAATTGGATTTCGGGCTATTTTGGTGCCTTTAATTACTTGCTTGGTTTTGTTTTTTTTATTTAAAGGACAAAAACAAATCGATAAAGAATTGAGCCATAGAATTAAATTGAGTCAGCTCTTAAATTTTTTAATGGCTGGTTTAATCTTAGGTTTGGGTATCCACACCTATATTGCTTTTCGAGTCTTTCCTGCTGTGGTAGCTGGTTTTTTTGGCTTAGTTATTATAACCGGAATAATGAAATATCGCAATCGAGTAATCAAAAAAATGGATCGACTAAAGGCTTTTTCTTTAATTGTGATTAAGCCGGTTTTTATCCCTATTGTCACTTTAATCATTGGTTTTTGTCTAACCGCAGGTCCAATGATAATCTATTATTTGAATAACCCGCAAAGCGTTAGCTCAAGACAAAATGATAACAATATTTTTGTTTTATCGCCAGCCAATCATCAAGGAAAACCGGTGCAAGCCTTGACCAAAACCCTTGGGCAGACTTTAGGCCAATTTATTTATAAAGGTGATCAAAACTGGAGACATAATTTACCCGATAAACCTCAATTGTCCCCTTTTGTGGCAATCATGTTTTTAGTGGGCCTATTAAGCGGTTTGGGTCTATGGTTGGTTTTAATGTACGTTAAATGGCATAAAGCTAACATAGAAAAATTTAGAAAATTTTATCTGAAAATAATTAATATTCTGCTAGGCCCCAAAAAAAATAAAAAGTTAGCTAAAAAGCCTTGGCAAAAAATATTAAGGGAATTGCGATTCAAAAGGTTATTAAGTAGACCATATCGGAAAATTTTAACTTTAGGCACTTTAATGGGTTGGTTTTTAGTCATGCTCAGCCCCGCATTTTTAACCATTGAAGGAATACCGCACGCTTTGCGCTCCATTGGAGCTTTGCCGCCGGCTATTATGTTCGCGAGCCTGGTTATTGCTTTTTTAACAAGTAAGCAAAATCGAGATAGAGCGGCAATTGTGTTTAATAAACTGAAAATAAAAAAACCGGATATTAATGCTAATTATTTTTATTTATTTAATTATTGGTTAGTAGCTGTGGCTTTGGGTTTGACAATGATCTATAATTTAAATAATTATTTTCTAGTTTGGGGAAGATCAACACACACGGCTCACGCTTTTGAAAAAAGAATGGTAAATATCGGTGAATATTTAAAAAAAAGCGATAACCTGTATGAAAAATACTTGATAGTTAATGCTCAAAATAAAAAAATTGATACCGGTTTTCCTGTTTCTTTGGAAACCATTCGTTTTGTTAATTTTGAAAAAAGTCAAAATTTGAATTACTTGAATCCGGATGAAATTAACCAAATTAATCTAAACTGTGAATTTGAAATTATCTTGCAAAAACCAGATCAACAAATTGAAAGAAAAATTAAAGAACATTACTCGGTTTATGAGAAGGAAGTTGACTTGACTCCGGAATTCCAAGGCACCCAATTTAAAACTTTTCATAAGTTCTAATCTTAAGAGGTAATATTTTTCAAGATAATTTTAATAATAACTTATATTTAGAATAGTATGATAGCGCAAATAACCGGTAAAGTAATCGAAAAATCAGGCAATTATCTGGTGATTGATTGCAACGGTGTTGGTTATAAAATCTACTCCCCTGTTGATGCTGTTGCTAAGGTTGAGCTCAACGAAAAAATAATTCTGCACACCTATTTAATTACCAGAGAAAATATTTTAGATTTATATGGTTTTACCACCAAACAAGAACAGCGAATGTTTGAGATCCTCATTCAAGTATCCGGAATCGGGCCTAAAGGCGCCTTAGCCATTTTATCCCAAGCCAAACCAAGAGAAATCACCGAGTCAATCGCTAAAGCTGATTATACAATTTTAACCAAGGTGTCAGGCATTGGTAAAAAAACCGCTGAAAAAATAGTTTTGGAATTAAAAAACAAAATAGGGTTGATTTCTGAAACCCAATTAAATGAAGAAGACCGGCCCATGGAATCGAAAAGCATCGATCTTGAAAGCATTGAGGCTTTAGAGGCTCTGGGTTATTCAAATGAACAAGCTAGGCAAGCTTTAAATACGGTAGATTCAAAATTAACAACAACTGAAGAAAAAGTTAAACAAGCTTTAAAAAATTTAAGTAAATAATAAAAGTAATTGAATTGATTGAATTTTATTCTTCCGAAATATTTAATTCTTGTTCAAAAGCATCCGCATACTTCATAACCCTATCTCCATACCAGGTATAGTTTTCCCAATTGCCACCGGCTAAGTAAATATTGGCAGCCTTGGCTTCCGCATCCGGATCGTGATCTTCCACCCCTGGAATTTTAGTAACTTTTAACGCCATAGCGGTGAGAGCATGCCTGATATCCCAAGGATTAGCGGCTTTGCTACCCGTAACTGCCTCGACTTGCTTTTTATAGCCCATCCAGGTAGAAGGAATAAATTGAGCAGGCCCCATAGCGCCTCCCCACCCGGTACAATTACCTTTATCGTCTCGATAGCAAGGTTTTTTGGAAACCGGCATGGTGACGGGATCATAATCCAAATCCTGGCAGATTTCTTCAAAAATCTCTCTTTGACTTGGTTTCATATCAACTAAATAACTACCCCCGCCAACATTATTGCCCATATTTGACTCTACTTTTAAAATTCCCAACAAATAGGCAACTCGCACCCCGGTTTTATTGGAAGCATAACGAGCCGCGGCCACAGCGTCTTCAAAATCAATTACAACTCCATGACTTTGCAGCGCGGTTAGTTCTGCTGAAATGCGCGAAATAATTGATTCTTCGCTTTGCAGTAAAGCTTGATATTTTTCCTCTTCACCCTGAGTTCTTTCTAAAAGCTGATTTTTTTGAGTTTTTTGAGTCTCAAGCGTTAATCTTTGCTGTTCCAACATAATTTTTAAACCGATTTGCTTGTCCATTTGCTTTTCCAGATCAACGCGTTGAGTTAAAATAACATTCTTGTCTTCTTTAATTTGATCGTAAATTTTTTTAATATCATTAGAAATCTGGTTTAATGAATTTAACTCCTGAAAATATTCACTTAAATTACTTGAAGCCAGCATGATTTCAAGAGTAGATTTTGAGGTATTGACGTTAAAAATTTTAATATATTCACTTAAAATAATTCTTTTGCTGCTAAGCACTTTCTCCAATTCATTGATTTGAGTTGATTTTTGCTTAATTTTTTTTTCCAAATCTTCAATTCCTTTCTGGGTTTGGTTAAATGAAGTTTGAGTTTGATTAATCTGGCTATCAATGTTTTGAATCATTTTTTCTAAAGTGTCAGCTTTGGCGCCAAAATAGGTGCTTCTGGATTGATAACGATTCCTTTTTGATTCGGCTTCGCGTAATTGTTGTTTCTTTTTTTTAATTTCCTGTTCTCGAGCCTGTTCTTCTTCATCGTTTTCCTGATCTGATTCAGAGTTTTGCTCATCTTGTTGGTCGGTTGTTGAACTAGAATTTGGCTGATCGGTAGCGGTAACCGGATATATTGGATAAAGAAGCAAGCTAATTAAGATAATCAAGCCGAGCTTAATTGTTTTTCGCTGAATTTGTTTTGAATTATAAACCATATTTTAAATTGTTTTAATTTTGAATTTATTTTTTTTTAAGTTAAAAGTTGTTATTAATCTATCAATAATAAGTATATAAAAAAAATTGAAATTTGAAAAATATTTAAAAAACATTGTTAAGCCTTTGCTTAAACTGGTTTTTCCCGTTAAGTGTTATGGTTGTAATATTTTTGGTTATTACGTTTGCCCCAACTGCGCTCAACGAATTTTAAGGTATAAAAACAAACGCTGTCCTTTTTGCCTGTGTGCCAGTCAAGTAGGTAGGCTTTGTTATAGATGCCAAAAGAAATATTTTCTTAAACAAGTAATGATCCTGACCTATTATGATCAGGCTTTGATTCAAAAACTGATTCAAGCTATGAAGTATTCTTCGGTATACTTGATTGCTCGAGATTTGGCCCAAGTATTATATTTAAATTTTAAAACCTATTTAACGACTAATAAACTTGCCTTTATTCCGGTACCGGCTCATAAAAAAAAGATCACGAACAGGGGCTTTAATCAAGCGGTCTTACTGGCTAGGCATTTAAGCCGGATAACAAAATTACCGGTAAACGAAGAGTTGTTACTAAAAATTAAAAATACCCAAGCCCAAATGCAGCTAAAAAACAAAGAAAAACGAAAAAACAATCAGGCTAATGCTTTTGTGGTAAATAAACAAAATATCAAAAAATTTAAAAACCTGGAAATCGTTTTAATTGATGATGTGTTAACTACGGGCTCAACTTTAATCGAGTGCGCTAAAGTGTTAAACCAAGCGGGTTTTCAAAATATAACCGCTATTGTATTAGCCAGGCAGACTTTATAAAACTTGTAATTCACAAAAGATCGCGGCTTCCAAACAAGTTAAAAAATTTTAAAAAATTAACTCCCTAGGTAACAAACTGACCATAGCCACAGCTTATTAAACCACAAGCATTACCTTCATCAGTGTCAATGTGACAACTTAGTTCATAATTTTCCGATATTCGAACTTCGACTTGATCAAAAGTCAATTCTCTAACTTGACCACGCCCGCCTATGATTTTGATTTGCTGGCCATTTTGAACCCCGAAAGCTTCAGCTTGTTTGGGATTTAGGTGTAAATGCCTTTTAGCTATGATCATGCCTTGAGTTTTTTCAACCCGACCCTTGGGACCAAGGATGGCAAAATCAAGTGAACCTTCTAAGTCTCCGCTGATTTTTATGGGTGGTTTGGCTTTTATACTCCATGCGTCACTTAAAGATAACTCGAATTGGGTATATTCTCTAACTGGTCCAACAATGCGCACTCCTTGAATTTTTTGCTGCTCGCCCTGAGCCGGACGATAAAAAATATCAACCTTTTCTTTAGCGGCAAACATACCCGGTTGAGATAATTGCTTGTGAATTTTTAATTGATACCCTGCCCCAAAAAGTGACTCTAGATCATTTTCAGATAAATGAATATGGCGAGCGGAGATTTCTAAGGGAATTTGTTTTTGATTCATAATTTGCTTACTATTAATTATTAATCGAATCACAAAGTTAAAAATTATTTGATAGATTCTTCAAGCTAATTAAAATATTTTTTGTTTAGCTACCAAAAATCATCTTTTTATAACTAGCTTTGTATTTCTTAAACCAAGAATTAAACTGCCGCCAGGTAACCTTTCTTGATTTTAAAATTTGTTTTCTTTTTTTTAATAAATCGGGTAATTCCTTTAAAACTTGATACCATGATTTAAACACAATTTTAAAAATTTCAAAACCCCGGGTGTTTTTTTTCAATTCAGCGCTAGGTCCTCGACCAATAAAGGCGCTTATTAAAAGCAAAAAATACCTAAAAGGTTGTAAACAAAGGCCAAGAATCAAAAAAGGCCAAGGAAAATTCTTAATTAAAACAAAATATTGATTGCGATGAACATGAAAGCTTTTGAATGCTGAAAAGGAGCGCCCGGTTGCCGAATGAACATGATAACCAAAGGCCTTGGGGATAAAATAAGCCCGATAGCCAAGCAAACGACTACGATAATTCAAATCTAAATCTTCATAGTATGCAAAAAAATCATTGTCAAAATAATTAATGCCTTGAGAGCTGGTAAATTTTATTTGCTCCAACATTTCTAGATTATATAAAGCCGCGGCGGCACAACTGCCAAAAGTAGAGCGTATTTGATCATATTGGCCTTGGTCTTTTTCCATAAATCCCTTTTCCATGCCACTACCATCTCTTTGAATAAGAGTTCCCACTGTGTTGATTAAATTTTCATCGTGTTTAAACAATAGTTTGGAAGCTAAAACACCAAACTTAATTTCTTGAGCCAGAAAAAAATGAGCCGCTTCCGCCATAATTTTTAAATAGTTTGGGTCTAGTTCAATATCGTTGTTTAAAGGACAAATAAATTGCAGGCCGTGGTTTTGGTAATCTTTCACTGCTTGAATAATACCTTGATTGGAAGCGTAAGCAAAACCGGTGTTGGTTTCTAATTCGATAACATTAACTTGAGGAAATTCTGTTTTAATCATTTGTACCGAATTGTCAATTGAACCATTATCAACAACATAAATGACAAAATCGGTAAAAATTTGTTGGTTTAGGCTTTGGAGACAATTTCGTAGCAATTTTTCTTGATTTAAATTGGGAATAACAATAGCGACTTGTGGCATTAATTTAAGGTTTAATAATGTGAGAATATATTTTAGCGTACTTTTCTAAAATCAAAGAATGAGTAAAATTTTGTTCATATGATTGACGAGCCAGATTTGAAAATTTTTTTCTGATTTTAGGTTTTCGGACTAGCTTTTTTAAAACATTGGTTAGTCGCTGTATAATATTTTCTGGCTCTACTAAAACCCCGATTTGATTTAAAAATTCAAGACTCGCCCCATTTTTTAAGGCCACAATGGCGCAACGCGTACTCATGGCCTCAAAATAAACCAGTCCCTGACTTTCTGAGCTTGAAGGCAATGCAAAAATCGCGGCTTGGTTAAAATACTTTTGATATTTAATGCTTTTTCGATCTAACCAACCTGTAAAGCTGATATTTGATTGGCCGGTGGCTATTTTTTGCAAAGCTTTTTTTTCCGGTCCGTCTCCAATAATAACTAACCGCCAGTTTGGATTCCTTAGCTTAATAAAAGCCTTGATTAAATAATCAATTCCTTTGTGTTTTACAAGTCTACCTGCGGTTAGAATAATTTTTTCTTTTTTAACTTGGGATTGATTTACATCTCGAACCCCACTAGGAATAATTTTTACCGGGTAATTTAAAATATTTGTCTGAATTAATGACTTTAAATAATTTGATGGGGCTAACAAAAGTTGGCTTTTTTTAATAATTCTTTTTTCCCACGGCTTTAGCAAAAAATGAAGCATTTTGAATTTCTTTGGATTGTAACCAGGCACATCGCTACCATGAGTAGAAATTATATATTTTAAATTTTTAATATGATGAAAAACATAAGCTAAAAATCCACATGGAACAATAAAATGAGCGTGACAAAAAGCGTAATGTTTTTTTTTCATTAATTTTAAACCTAAAAAAAATGCTTTAATTAAAAAAATACATTGCTGCCATGGTTGACTTGAATACTGGTGAGTGCGCCAACAATTTAGACGATAAATTTTTATTTTGGAGTTAATAGTTTGGATTTTTGGCAAATTAGGCATGCCCATGGTAATAATATCGAATTGATAATGATAATTACGACTTAATCCATAGGCAATGGTTTGACTCGCATAGCCGGCGCCGCCGCCAACCGGCGGATGTTCAATATTAATTATAAGTATACGAGGCATATAAAAAATACATATTTTAGATTAAAAAAGATTGTTATAATGTTTGTAAATTAGATTATTTCTGTTCTAGATCTCGAATTCCTAGATACACCACCTCGGGATTGCCTGGTTCTAGAGCCAAACACTCAATAGAATAAGGATTATTGAATTTCATGGTTTGCCAGGTTATTCCATGATCAAAGCTGCGATAAAAAACTCCGTGAACGCCAAAATAAATTATTTGCGAATTTTGACCGGCTACGGCAAGGGAACGAATTGGAATTTGGTCTTGACCTTCCAAGGTTGGCAAACCATCCCAGGTTTTTCCCCCATCTTTAGTGATTAAAATTCCAGCGTCGGTTGCCACATAAACTACTCCTGCTTGATTGGGATCAACTACTAATTCAAGCACTGTATTATCTGGCATAAACTTACTTAAATTAATTACTTTGGTTTCCCTTGTGTAAACGTCTTGACTAATGTTTTCATCTTCTTGGGTGGCGATTGGAATGGTCGAATCAATTTTGTATAAACCTTGCTCATGAACGCGCACGTATGCTTTTCTGGTATCTCCGGTGTCTAAAACGATTTTGGCCACAATACCATTTATCTCTGCTAAGTTATTCCAACTTTCGCCTTGGTTATTAGATCGATAAACAATGCCTCTGGTGTTGCCTACCCAGACAATATTAGGGGCAAAGTTATCAATGGTCACGGCCGGAAAAAAAGAATCGCCAGCGGGTTCGTGTAAAATTTCTTGCCAATCTTGACCAGCGTTTGTTGACTTAAGCACCTCTCCCCTACCGTTAACCACGCCTCCGATATAAATAATATTGCTATTTCTGGGATGAATAGCTATGCTATAAACTCTTTGAGCTTCAGTGATCTGTTGCCAAGTTTCACCCTTGTTTTTACTTTTAAAAACACCGGATTTGAGAGTTCCCAAGTAAACAACGTTGTGATTTAAAGGATCAACTTGAACAGTAAGGACGTTAGCTCGATCCAAACTTTTATTATTTTGTTCTAGAGCGACTCTTTGTTCAAAATTTTCACCACTGTTGAAGGAAACATATATTCCTTTGTTCCCGGCAGAAAAAGGGTTTAGACCACAACCAAACAAATTCAGCATTAAAGAAATTATTAGAATAATTTTTATTTTTCCGAACATATTTTATTAATTTTATTTTATTAATTCAAAATTGTTAGATTTATTGTAAAATTCAAAAAAAACAATATTAAATCTGCAAAAAAACCGCTTCTGAAGCCAAACGGGCTGAACTATTGGTGTATTTAATCTTTTTTCGCAAATCAACCAGCTGATTTAACAATAAGCTAAATTGAGAAAAATTCAAGTGAGGAATTTCTAATTGAGAATATTCTTGATTCTTACCGGTTAAATTGGTTTCTAAATAAGCAATTAAAAAAACAATCCAAACATCAATACTTTTTAACAACTGGTGAGTGTTTTTTGTTTTTTGTTCTAACAAGTTTAAACGCTGATGTTCGGGTTGACTTAATAATTCAGATAGCTCCTTTAAGCAATCTTGGTAATATTGTCTAAGGCTAGGGCTTTGAGTTAATTTAAGCGCTAGTTTTTTTCGACCCCAACCCAAAAAAACCGATTGTTTAAGAGTTTGGAGCTCAACTCCAGGCGCTTGTTTTTGTAAAAAATCAAAAATTAGCTCTGGAGCCTGCATGGAAAAATTAATTTTTTGGCTACGAGAACGAATGGTGGTAAGTAACTTGGAATCATTTTCAGTCAGCAAAAAATATAAATTTCCGGTTTTAGGTTGTTCTAAATTCTTTAACAGAGCGTTTTGAGCTTCAAGGTTCATTTTTTCCGCTTTGTGAATTACACAAATTTTATACTGAGACTGAGGTGATTTTAATCGCATAAAATCCAATGCTTGTCTAATTTGATCAATTAAAATTTGCCTTTCCCTAACTGTGTCTTTATTTTTAATGATTTGCGGTTTGATTGAAAAATAACTCTGTAAGTCTTGAGGTTTAATGTTTAATTCTCGAGCCACTTGTTTTACCGTTAAAACCTTGCCGGTGCCACGGGGTCCTGAAAAAATAAAACTGGAACCAAATTGTTTTTGAGTAGTAATTAATTTAATTGTCTGATCCACCGGATTTAACATAAAGTTTTTTAGTTAAAAGTTTTAAAAAATTTAAAGAATAATAATGGCTAACATCATAAAAAAAAGCTAAAAGTTTTCTTAAAAATATTAATGATTAGAATATTTGGAAAAAATATATTGATTGATTTGCTTTTGAAATTTTGAAAAAGAAAAATTTTGAGCTTGATTTTGAATAGATTTGGGATTATAAGAGCTTAATTTTTGCTTAATGCGATAGGCGCCCTCGGCAATAACTTCGGCGGTGATGGAATCGAAAAATTCACCGGTTTCACCTGCGATCACGGTTTCAAGCGCGCCTCCGGCGCGATAAGCTAAAACCGGCTTACCAAAACTCATGGCTTCCACCGCAGCGATACCAAAGTCTTCCTCGCAAGGTTGAACATAAACCGAACAATTTTGATAAAGTTTAAACAAGTTTGAACGAGTTTGAAAACCTAAGATTTCAACATTGGAACCGGCAATTTTTTTTAGTTTTTGATATTCGGGTCCTTGGCCAACAACCTTTAAAGGCCAATTTAATTTATTAAAAGCATGAATAGCTATATCGATTTTTTTATAAGCACTTAAACGAGAAACTATTAAAAAATAAGATCTTTTAAAATCATGACAGGATTTTAAATCAATTTTTTTAGGATTAAGCGCAGCTGGTGGATAAATAACCCGACTAGAACGACGATAATACTTCTTAATTTTTGCTCGCGTGGCTTGAGAATTGGCAATAAAATAATCAACTCGATCAGCTGAAGCTTGATCCCAAACACGCAGATAATTCAATATAACCTTGGCTAAAAGATCGCGAATCCGACCAAGTTTTAATTCTTTTAAGTATTCATGAGTGTAATCCCAAGCAAAACGCATAGGACTATGGCAATAACAAAAATGAACGGTATCGGGTTTGGTGATTAAACTTTTAGAAAAAGCTGAACTGGAAGAAATAACAAGATCATAATTGCTAAGGTCTAGGGTTTCGGTGGCAATCGCTAAAAATGGTAAACTATACTTGGATTTTTTTTTGATAAAACCATAGGTCTTGTTGGAAAAAACTGATTTTAATTTAGGTTTGATAGCTTGAAACGTTTTAATCTTGGGGTCAAATAATAAAGAATAAAGATGGGCTTGTTTAAATATTTTGGTTAGGGCCAAAAAGCTCATTTCCGCTCCTCCAATATTTATTAAACTGTCCGCGACTAAAGCTAATTCCGGAGCAAGAGTTTTTAAATTATTATTTTTTTTCATGAATTAAAACCAGAAATTAGCTAATTATTTTGATCTTTGCTTTTTAGCTGCCGTTATACTAGAGGCGCTTAAGATTGAACCAGGCATTTGAATTTTTTGTTTATTAAATTCAAACGCTATCCTTTTGGCTAGCTCTCTTTTAATGGCGATGTGCTTACCGGTTTTGACCTTGCCCCAAATTTTAATAATAGCGGCAAATTCATTAATGTCGCTGATGCCTTTTGCTTCCGGAACCTCAATAATATTGTCTTTAAATTCCGGATCTTTTTTTAATTTTTTAGTTAGTTTTTCAATAATAGAATAAACTTTATCAATATCGGTTACTTTGGTGGGGATATCAAGACTAACCACACTATAAGTGTTGGTATTGTTAGTAACAATGGCAATTTCTCCGTTGGGAATAATATGGCGAGCGCCTTTTATTGTTTGCAAAACGGTTCGTCGTAAATTAATTTCAATCACTTTGCCTTCATACTTATCAACCTTGATCCAATCCCCTTGATTAAATTGATTTTCAACAATAATAAAAATTCCGGATAAGATATCCTTGATTAAACTTTGAGAGCCAAAAGCAACCGCAAAACTTAATACACCGGCCCCGGCAATAAAAGGTCGAATATCAATTTGCATAAATGATAAAAAGCTAAGTAATATATACAGAAGGATTATCAATAAACTGGTTGCTTCAATAACACCAGAAAGGGTTTTGATTCTTTTTTCCGCGTTAGCATCTTTTTTTTTGAAATTAACCACCCCGGATAGGGCTAATTTTATCAATAAAGGAGCGCTATATTTTACTAATAACTGAATAAAAGGAGCAATGATAATCGCTATTATTAATTCAGCCAGGTGAGCGGCTTGATAATCAAATTCAAAATACGAACTTAATAAATCCAACATATTAAAAATTTTTATTTATTGTTTTATCAAATAACAGTCTTATTTCAGTCAAGCAATAAAAAATATTAACCCAAAATTTACCGAAATTTGCTTATTACTAAAATCTAATCAATAAAATTTAATGCTTTTAGTATATATCATTAATCCTAAGCAAACAAGTAAAAGTTACCCATAAGGTTTGAGTTAAGAAGAGTTAAAAGCGGTTTTTTAATTCATCTTCAGCTTCAGGTCTTTGTCCGAGTCGGTTTTGACTTTGTACATGACTTTGTATTTGCGGTAGTAGGTTAAG
>WJJI01000044.1 GCA_014729795.1 Candidatus Moraniibacteriota bacterium | reverse complement strand
TTTATGGGGGGGGGGTTGGAATGTTAGCAAGTTTTGCCGGTGTTGTTTGAATTTCAGTTCAAAATATGTTATAAATATTGATTGAAAATTGAATAGGATTGGAAACGTATTATTGATTAGACTGGAAGTAGGAAACTTCAAAATAAACATTAACTAATTTATTATGCAAAAAAAAGTAAACAGAAGTTTATCAACCGCGATTATTGTAAGCTTATTTATTTCAATGGTGGTTGGTAGTTCTTTTGGTTTTTTGGTGAGTTTGGCAACTACAAAAAACTTGAAAATCGGGGTTGAAGAGCAGATATTAGAGGGTGATTTTTCTCGGGCAAATCAAGAGAAAATAAAGGAATTACAGCAAAAACAAAAAGCCGATTTAGATAAAGAAGAAGCAGTGGTAATCGAGGCGGTTGAGCAGGCGAGCCCGGCGGTTGTAAGTATTATTATTTCCAAAGATGTGCCTATTATTGAAAGGTACTGGGCTAATCCTTTTGAGGAATTTGAGGAATTTGAGGAATTTTTTGGTCCGTTCGCGGTGCCAAGACAAAGACAAAACGGCACTGAAAAGAGAGAAATTGGCGGCGGTAGCGGTTTTGTTATTTCTGAAGACGGTTATATTATTACCAATAAACACGTAGTTCAGGATGAATCAGCCGAATATACGGTATTAACTAATGACGAAAAGTTATTCACCGCGAAAATAATGGGTAAAGATCCTGTAAATGACGTTGCTGTATTAAAAATTGATCCGAAAAATCCCGATAAAGGCGAACCAATCGATAAAATGCCTTTTTTAAATTTAGGCGATTCTGATCAATTAATGATTGGGCAAACCGTGATCGCGATTGGAAATTCTTTGGGCGAGTTTCGTAATACGGTTTCCAAGGGAATTGTTTCCGGATTAAGAAGAAATATTATGGCTGGCGATGGTATGGGCATGACAGAAAACCTAGCAGAGTTGATTCAAACTGACGCGGCTTTAAATCAAGGCAATTCCGGCGGTCCGCTTTTAAACCTGGACGGTAAAGTGGTTGGGGTAAACGTGGCCATGGCTTATGGAGCGGAAAATGTTAGTTTTGCTTTACCGGTGAATGCGATAAAACCGGTAATTGACTCGATTGAAGAACAAGGTCGGATCGTTAGGCCATTTTTAGGAATAAGATATCAGATTAATAATAAGTTAATAGCTGAAAAAAATAATCTACCTTATGAATATGGGGCCTTAGTGCAGAGAGGACGAAACCCGGAGGATTTGGCGGTGGTGCCGGGTTCGCCAGCTGATAAAGCCGGGATTCGGGAAAATGATTTGATTTTGGAAATCGAAGGTAAAAAAATTACCGAGAAATTTTTACCCAGCGCCGCGATCGCTAATAAAAAACCGGGAGATAAAGTAATAATAAAAATTTGGAGTAAAGGCGAAGAGAAAGAGTTACAGGTTGAATTAGCGGAGAGATAGTAAAAATTAGCATAAGCTAGGCAAATGTATACAAAAACCAGTTAAAGTGTTGAGAATATTGAGGACTTTATAAGCATTAATTTTAAAGAAAAAAAATTGGAAATCGATTGACTTTTGAGTAGGTTTGTGCTAAAAAATTAATAAGCGGATTTTTAATAATTAACAAGGTGAATTGATTGGCTATGGAATAGTTTTTGGCAAGCGGAGCCATAGATTTTCCTTGAAAAGGAATAATGATTATACGTAAATCAGCTAAAAGCTTTTCTAACAAGTCAATGGATATCAAGGGCTTAGAAAAGCCGCAACAAACCAGAAAAAATACACTAAAACATTCCCCGGCAATTAAAAGATTAAAAGGATTTTGGGGAAGGATTAATAGTTATCAGTTAAAATTTGCAAAAACTATCAACAGTCCGAACTATCGATTTATTAGCCGGGCATTTAAGAAAAACATTGCGCGAGCAGGAGTATTGTTTTGCGCTGCTTTTGTTTCTTTTATTAACTTTAAATCTAAGAATGGTGAAGGCCTAAGCAATAGCTTGTTTGGTCAGGATGATACTTCAATTTCCGCGGAAAGTACGCCAAAACAGTTGGAAAAGCCTGATTCTTTGGCGTTGGCAGAAATCGCGGAAGCTGATGAATTAGCGGATTATGAGAAGTTTTTAAAAGAGGAAGGGCAAAAAAATACAGTTATGGGAGCAATGGTGCCAATTTCTAATCCTTCGGTTGAGGAATTTCAGTCAGGGGATCAAGATGTTTTTGTTTACAAGGTGGAACAGGGCGATACAGTTAGCAGCATTGCAGTTAATTATGATATTTCCACCAAAACAATTTTGTGGGCGAATGATTTAGCTGAAGACGAAGTGATTAAACCCGGGGATGAAATTTTTATTTTGCCAACCAGCGGAGTTAAACACATAGTGAAAAAAGGAGACTCGGTTAAAAAATTGGCGAAAAAATACAAAGCAGATGAAAAAAGAATCATTGAATTTAATGATTTAACCGCTGACGGCGAGTTAGAAGAAGGTCGGGCCGTAATTATTCCTGATGGACAAGGAGAAGATAAACCTACACAACAAGAATTGTTAGCCAGAAGATACGCGGCTAATAATCCGAACGCTAGATCAATTCCGACTTTGAAACAAGTTAACACTAGAGCGGCTTCATCTTCCAACAACGCTCATTTGGCAAAGTATCCGGCTCACCGGTTTCCTTACGGATGGTGTACTTGGTATGTGGCTAGCAGAAGACACGTTCCCTGGGGAGGTAACGCGGGAACTTGGCTTTATCATGCTCGAGCTTATGGAGCTAAAACCGGAAAAAGTCCGGCAGCGGGAGCGATTATCGTGACTCGAGAAAGTCGTTGGGGACACGTAGGTATAGTGGAAAAAGTTAAAGGCGGCCAAATAACAATTCGAGAGATGAACTATAAAGGTTGGGGAGTGGTAAGTACTCGAACCATCAGCGCGAAAAGTTCAGTAATTAAGGGTTATATTTATTAAAAACAGAAAAATTTTATTTAATAGCGTTAGAAAAATATTAAAAACCCCGATTATCGGGGTTTTTAACTCACTCTTTAGCAATAAATACGGTAAAGCGATTCTGATGTATTGAGATCTTTTGGAGGTTGATCGCCGATTTGGGAAAGATCACACTTGGGATCAAGTAAAATATGTATTGGTTGATTGATTAAATCAATATCGGGGTTTCTGGGTTTGAGGTTTGGTTTGGTGCGTTTGAGTCTGGCTAGCTGACCATATGAGAATTAATTTATGGGTAGTGAATTCGGATTTTTTTTGAAGACATTAACGGATATGTGAAATAATGCTTGGCAAACCTGGAAAGAACACCCGATGTTTGCTTTTTTTTGCCCAAGAGCGCTTTGATTCTCCACTGATTAACCCGATTTAAAGGAATGCTTTGTGAAGCTTTTAAACTATTGAGACTATCAGCGCGATATTGCTCATCTTTTAAAAGTTTATCAATATTTAATTGGGTGGTTTGATTATAGGCAATACTGTGTTGGGTTTGAGGTTGGAGCTTTTGTAAAAAATTTACATCCAGAATAGATTCTATGGTTAAAGCGGCAGGAGCAAAGAATTGAAAATTGTAACTTATGTTTTGGCCAGCTTGAAATTGATGATTACCGGGAATAAAAAAGTTAAATGAAATTACTTGAGTGCCTAATTCTCTATCATTATCAGAACTATGGAATCTTATTCCGACACTCTTATAGTATCCATATAACCCTATCTGCAGGAGATCACCCTGAAGATTTTTTTTTGGATGAAGCGTTATTTTACCTGATATTGGTTCATTAGGGCTAAAGTTTTTTTTGGGTAGATCTATTGTTAAATAACCTACGGTAAATCTTCTGATAATGAAGTAATAAATAAAAATTCCTAAAAATAATAGCACTAGGCCAGTGATAGCATAATTTTTAATTAAACCGTCAGTTTGATCGGGACTGGTGGTTTGTAATAGACGGGCGATGAAATATTTCATTTTTTTTTGCATTAATATTTATTTTAAGCTATGGTTAAGATTAATAATCTTAATAAATTTTGTAGCAGCCTGACGGTTAGTAAGGTGCACAATTAAAACCAGGGTTTGTTAGTAAAATTTTGAAGGATTATGTTTTATTTTATAAGTTTAAGGTAATTTATGTCAAAAAAATTATTCGTTGGAAGTCTAGAATGGGGTGTTAGCGATGATGACTTACAACAAGCCTTCGCTAAATTTGGCGAAGTTGAGGAAGCGATTGTAATCAAAGACAAGCTATCCGGCAAATCCAAGGGTTTTGGTTTCGTGACCTTTGTTAACGAAGAAGACGCGGACAAAGCCATGAAAGAATTGGATGGCAGTGATTTAAACGGTAGAAATATTGTTGTTAATGAAGCTCGGCCGCCTAGATCAAGAGATCAAAGATAATATTTATTCTTATTATATCTCTTAACTTAATTTGAATTAAGGAAAATTGTAAAAGACAGGGTGTGTGCAGTCCTGTTTTTTTATTTTTTTAAGGCTTTGGTCGCATCTTGAAAGTTCTTAACCGTTTTGCGGGCTAAGTGGTTGTCAATTTCAAAACCGGGTTGGTGAACGATGTTGTTTCTCATTCGATGCGCTTCCCATACGCTGTCAAGCAGACCATCCAGATCGCCAGGCACTAAGTTTTTTAATCTTTCTCCAGTTGTGGTTCCGGAAATATTGGCCCGGATTAAAGCTTGATCAAATAATTTATCGGCTTCGATTATGGCCAGTTTCCAATTATCAGAGTTAGCGGAATTAAGCTTGAACTGTAAAGCGTCCCAGGCGTTGCCAGATGCGCGGTGTTTTTGAGAGCGTCTTTTTTTCTGCTTTAGAGAGTTACCGTAATACGCATAAGTTAATAAATTTGGAGTTTTTGAGATAATAATGACGATATTGATGATAACAACAACTGTGTACAAGATAAAAAGCCAGCGGATTACAGCTCCTTGATGGGAATGATAGGCTTGATCAATTAAATTGTGGATGAAATTGACAATTTGAGGAAGATCCATTTGCTTTTTATTTTTTAATATTGGTTAGTATTTTAAACAATGTTTGTTTGTCAATCATTTTTGTTTGTTTTTGGTCGCGTTTTTTGATCTCAAATTGGTTTTTTTGGATGGTTTTTTCGCTAATGACTAATCGGTAGGGAATACCAATCAAATCACAATCGGCGAATTTTTCACCAGGTTTTTTATCGGATCGGTCATCGTAAAGAACGCTAATATTTTTATCTTGGAGCTCCCGATAAAGTTTTTGAGCCTGTTTTTTAATTTTTTGATCAGCGGAACCCAGCTCTATTAAGTGTAATTTAAAAGGCGCGATACTTGAAGGCCAGATGATGCCTTTGGAATCATGAAATTTTTCCACCACAGTGGCTAAAGTACGGCCAACACCGATACCATAACAGCCCATATAATAAGGTTTTTGACGGCCTAGTTTGTCGGTAAATAAAGCGCCCTTCATTAAATTTGTATAATGGCAGCCTAACTGAAAGATATTACCAACCTCAACTCCTTTTTTTTCCAGGAGCTTTTGACCTTTTTTTGTTTGGTAGCCTTGCTTGGCAACCGCAATATCAGCCAGCTGATCACAGGTAAAGTCGCGACCATAATTAACATTATAGGAGTCGGTTGTTTTGTTTTTTTGCCCGCCAATGAAGTTAATTACGGTTTTTAAGGATAAATCACCAATATAGGTGGCTTTGTGGCCCCAGGAATGAACATACCCAGGTTTGGTGTTGATTTTGCGCAAATCTTGATCATCGGCTTCAGCAAGCTGACCAATAGCGTTAAGATGTTGCTCTAATTTATTCTGATTAACTTCAAGATCACCGCGAATAACCGCGATAATAATTTGACCGGTTTGAGTATTCTTGTAAACAACATTTTTAAGAAATCGAGATTTGGGCAGTTGATAATGACGGCTCATTTGTTCGATTGATTGGACCCATTCAGGCTGGTCTATAATTTTAAAGGTTTTGGGCTTGTCTTGCGGATTAATGGCTTGTCTTTTAAATTCGGCCACATCTTGATGAGCAAGATATTTTTGATCTTGAGTGCTTAAATAACGGCTTTCCCCCGCCGCGCTTTCCACGATAACTTCATGACAATATTCTCCGCCAATGTAACCATTGTCTGCTTCCACGATGACAATAGGCAATTTTATTTGTTTGAAGATTTTTTGATAAGCTTTTTTCATGGCCTGATATGTTTTTTGAAAACATTTTTCATCAGCGTGGAAAGAATAAGCGTCTTTCATGAGGAATTCTCGAACCCGAAGTAAGCCGCCTCGAGCTCGAAGTTCATCTCGGAATTTTTGACTAAATTGGTATAAAGTAAGGGGAAGATCACGGTAGCTGAGAGAGTATTTTCTAACCAAGTCAACCATCATTTCTTCGGCGGTGCCGCCAAGAGCAAAGGCGCTGCCACGACGATCTTTAATAGTCATTAATTCAAAGCCAACCGTACTGGTTCGGTTTGTTTCCTGCCAAAGTTCAATCGGGTGCAAAACCGGGGTAATGATTTTTTGAGCGCCCAAGGCGTTCATTTCTTGCTCTATGATTTCGACAATTTTGTCGCGAACTTTGAGGCCAAGCGGTAAAAAATAATAACGCCCGGCGCTGGATTCCTGAATAAAACCGGCTTTCAATAGTAATTCATGGCTTTTTAGGTGGATGTCGCGATCCACGTATTTCTTAGTTTTGCCAAATAGTTGTGATTGTTTCATGGTAAAGATTGTTTAATTTACAATAATAATATCAAGGAAAGCTCAAAAGTCAAAAAAACTTCGGTTAATAAATGCTTTACAAAATAAGACCGGTCAGTGTATTATAAAGAATATAGAGCAAGTTTTATAATTGATAATATTTCTTATACAAGCCTAAGCCAAGAGATTTTATATGGAGCAGCCCCAATTCGGTAAACCAAGTTTTTATTTTTCCTTATTTGTTTATTTAATAATCTGCTTTTTGGCAGCTTTTTTGCTTTTTTCTTTTTTAAACTCTTCAAGGGCCGATTATTTGATTACCAAGGTTACTTATTCGGTTCCTAATAAAATTAAACCGGATAGTGAAATTATTATAAATTTTGATCGTTCGGTTATTCCTGAAATTGTTGAGAAATCTTTTAAGATTACGCCCAAGGTAGAAGGAAAGCTTTTATGGAATAAAGATCGCACTAAAGCGAAATTTACTCCGAAAACCATTATGGAGCCCGGAGAAAGGCACATGATTGCTTTTAAAGGCAAGAGCGAAGTCATGATCCCTTTTAGCTCTTTTTATGAGTTTACAGTGGAGCAAGATCCGCAGGTAACAAAATTTTCTCCGTTAAAAGAACAAGGAGTACAGTTGGATGAAAAGATTTTTATTAATTTTGATCAATCCACTCAAGATTACAAGTTGGATTTTAAAGTAGGCATTCCTCAGCCCCAAGAAGAGAAACAGGAAGTCGAAGAGGAAACCCCGACAACAGAGGAGACAGAAGAGATTGACCCGGAGGTCAATTTTGACCAACAGGAAGAGAAAACAATGGATAGTAAATTGTTAAAAGAAAAGATCTATCGCCCCGAGGTGGCTAGTAGCTCTCAAGAAGGATCCGTGCCTTTAGCGGAAATTGTAAAATTTGGGATTTCTTGGGATGAGGAGAAAAAAAATGTGGTTTTAAAACCAGAACAACCGTTAAAATTAAATAAAAAATATTCCGTTGAGGTATTCAGCATGTACAAAACTGAAAAAAAAGGTGCTCGAATTCAAAAGATAAAAAGTTTTTCCTTCTCCACCTTAGAGCCGTTGCATTTAATCAAAAGCCATCCGGTTGGTGGCGTCAAGGATGTATTGACTACTCAAAAATTTACTTTGACCTTTGATAAGGCTTTTGATCAAGAAAGTCTAAGGGAGTCATTAGATGTGTTGCCGCCAACCCCTTATCATCTTGAATTTAGTCAAACCAAGGATAATGTAGCCTTTTTCAAACCGGAAAAATTTAAACAGGATACAAATTATAAGATATTAATAAAAGCCGGCTTGAAAGCGAAAGACGGCAGTTATTTGGAAGAAGACAAAGGAATTGAATTTAAAACCGGAAATTTAGGAGGTTATGTTAATGATGGTCGATTGTCAACTGATGACCCGCAAATTAAACAAGGAAAAGTTATCGATATTAATTTATCCTCTCAACTGATGACAATTTTTTATGAGGGCACTCCTTTGGGCACTTATCGGATTTCGTCGGGCCGCAGAGGCATGAATACTCCAACCGGAACTTATCGGGTGATGAGAAAAGAAAGGCGGCACTGGTCCAGACAATATAGTTTATGGATGCCATACTCAATGCAATTCACCGGAGCGGGTCACTTTATTCATGAATTGCCGGAATGGACCAACGGATACAAAGAAGGAGCAAATCATCTAGGTATTCCGGTGAGTCATGGTTGTATTCGATTAGGAGTAGGACCGGCGGAAACCGTGTTTAATTTTGCCGAAGTAGCTACGCCGATAACCATTCATTATTAAATTTGGGATTTACGCGTTTGGGATATTTTTAGATAAAATACCGCGATTTTTGACCATTTATCCTGAATAAGCTTTACAAAACCGGTATTTAAGGCAATGATTTTTAAAACCGGGAATCAAGCGTGGTTTTTTTACAGATGCAGTTTTTAATTAAACTTTAACCTTACCCATAAAAGCTAAGTTGTAGCGACCCAGTTTATCTTTCTCGATAATTTTTACTTTGACTTTTTCGTTGATTTCCACCACATCTCTAACTCGATTAACTCTTTGACCTTGGCCGAGTTTGGAAATATGTATCAAACCTTCCTGACCAGGCAGAAATTCCACAAATGCGCCAAACTCCATGATACGAGTAACCTTACCTACATAGGTTTCGCCGACAGCGGCTTCTTTGGTTAAGGCCTGAATATGTTTGAGGGCTTGTTTCATGGAATCTTGATCGACCGAGGTAATGTAAACAGTGCCGTCATTTTCAATATCGATTTGAGCACCGGTTTCTTCGATAATGCTTTTGATAACCTTACCGCCAGGGCCAATAACATCGCCAATTTTTTCCGGATCTATTTGAATTTTTTTAACCCGGGGCGCATGAGGAGAAATATTTTTGTTGGGCTGATCGATAACCCGGAGCATGCTCTTTAGAATTTGTAACCGTCCTTGTTTGGCTTGTTCCAGCGATTTTTTGAGGATTTCCAAGCCGAGACCTTGAACTTTAATATCCATTTGTAACGCGGTAATGCCCTGATCGGTGCCGGCCACCTTAAAATCCATATGCCCGGCAAAATCTTCATTAGCGCATAAATCGGTTAATATTTGGTATTGATCTAAATTTTCTGGATTAACAACCAATCCCATAGCCACACCAGCCACCGGTTTTTTGATAGGTATGCCGGCTTGCATTAGCGCTAAGGTACTACCGCAGACACTGGCCATGGAGGTTGAGCCGTCTGAGCCCAAGATTTCAGTGTTCATAAGAATAGTATAGGGAAAATCTTGTTTATCGGGAATTACCGGTTTAACCGATTTTTCTCCCAGGGCGCCATGACCTATTTCTCGACGACCGGGGCCACGCATGGGCGCGGTGTCTCCAACCGAATAAGGCGGAAAGCCGTAAAAGTGCATGTATCTCTGAGAAGCTTCGGGTTCATCGGTCATCCCGTCTAAAATTAGTTCGCTGCCCGGGGAACCCAGGGTGGTTGTAGTCAAGGATTGAGTTTCGCCTCGTTGGAATAAAGCTGAACCGTGGGTTCTGGGCAAAAGTCCAACTTGAATATCCAAATCCCGAACTTGATCCATAGCTCGACCTCCAAGCCGTTGTCCTTTATCTAAAACATTGCTTTGAATCATTTTTTTGTGAATTTCTTCCAAAGCTTGAGCGATGCGAGATTGTTGGTCTTGGTCTGGTTCAGAAGACTCGGTTTGATCTTGCATTTGTTGGCGAGTTATTTTTTCAAAAAGGGCCTTAATGTCGGTTTCGTATTGTTGTTTATCTTGATAAGAGGCAAAGATTTTTTGAAATTCAGGTAAGTATTGATCGCTTAGTTTTTGTTTAAGCTCGGCCGGAGCAAGAAAAAGAGGGACTTCTTGTTTGGGTTTGGCAATTTTTTTGACAGCTTGACTGATAAACTCGGAGATTTTTTGGTTTTCGGTTTGAGCCAGATTAATGGCCCGGACAACCTGTTCTTCCGGGATTTCCCGAGCGCCGGCTTCAACCATGCTGATGTTTTGACCAACCCCGGCAATAAAAATTTCAACTTGTTCTTTTTCAATTTCATCAATAGTGGGGTTAAGAATAAGCTTGTCTTGGTTAGCGCTGATTAAAACCGCGGCCAAAGGACCATTGAAAGGAATGTCCGAGGCCTCTAAGGCGGCGGAAACCGCGACAAAAGCTAAAGCTCTAGGATCATTGATGAAATCGAAACTCAAGACATTTACAATGATTTGCACTTGGTTGCGCATACCTTTGGGGAAGAGCGGTCTGATGCTTCGATCAATCAAACGCCCAGATAAGATAGCTTCATCAGTGGGGCGACCCTTTCTCTTCATGAAGCGACTACCGCGAATTTTGCCCGCGGCCCAGTAGTGTTCTTCATAGTCAACGCTTAAAGGAAAAAAATCCGCGTCTTCTCGAGGTTCGCCCATGACCGCGGTGGCTAAAACCACGGTTTCGCCCATTTGAGCCAGGGCCGAAGCATTGGTTTGCTTGGCTAGTTGGTTGATTGTGAGGGTTATTTCTTTGCCGCCGATTTTTATTTTTTGCGGGTCGTTTACTTGTTTTGTCATATTTTTGGTTAATGTTTATAAAAACAAATAGCCCATAAAGTTAGACTTTGCCGATTAAAGTCTAATGTCTATGAGCTATTTGGCAATAAAATTGGGTTTTACGGGCTTGGTAATCGCTACACCTTAAGGCTGTATTTTTTGGCCAGCTCTTGAAGGGCTTTTTCATCAGTATTTTTTAGATAATTGATTAGTTTTTTTCGTTGCGCCACCATTCTTAAAAGGCCTTTTTTGGAATGATTGTCTTTTTTGTTGATTTGTAAATGTTTGGATAATTTGGAAATCTTTTGGCTTAAAACCGCAATTTGAACACTAGCGGAACCCGTGTCCTGTTCATGTATTTGGTTTTCTTTGATAATCTTTTGCTTGCTTTGCTTGGTTAGGGTCATGCGGTTTGCTTAACGGTTAAAAAAGATGAGGTCGAGGTATGATTCAGCCCGATGTTGATATATAAGCTAAATTAAATTCCCCGTTTACTAAAAATCAGGGAATGGCTTATTTAGCTTTACTATAGCTTATAAGTTGAATTTTTGCAAGGGGTTTTAGCTTTTATTAAGATTGTTTAATTTTTTTAAATTTGATTTAATAAGAACTGAAGTTTGTCAGCATAAATTAATAAATGAAAAAAATACTTATTATAGACGCCAACGCGTTGGTGCATAGATCTTTTCACGCTTTGCCGGACAGCTTAAAAACCAAAGATGGTACGCTGACGAACGCGGTGTACGGCTTTATGTTGGTTTTTTTAAATGTTTTAGAGCGATTTAAGCCGGATTATATTGTCGCGGCTTTTGATAGAAAGGAAAAAACTTTTCGGCATAAAATGTATCAAGATTATAAAGCCAAAAGAGTTAAGGCGCCCAAAGAACTATACCAACAAATACCCATAGTTCAGAAAATCTTAGAGGCTTTTCAGGTACCGGTTTTATCCAAGAAAAGAGTGGAGGCGGATGATATTATCGGCGCCTTGGTTAAAAAATTTAACAAAAGCGATCGGGAAAAATTAGAAGCAATTATTGTAACCGGGGATTTGGACGCTTTACAGTTAGTGGATGATCGGGTTAAAGTGTTTACCTTAAAAAGAGGACCTAGAGATACAATCATTTATGATAAAGAAAAAGTCAAACAAAGATATGGACTAGAACCAGAACAGATTGTTGATTACAAGGCTTTGGCCGGAGACGCCTCGGATAATATTCCAGGAGTGGCCGGTGTAGGCCCGAAAACAGCCACAGAGTTATTGCAAAAATATAAAACATTGGAAAATATTTACAAACACCTTGATCAACTTAAACCGCAAATAAGCAAGAAGTTAGCAAAAGACAAACAAGCCGCTATGTTGAGTCAAAAATTGGCGCGTATCAAAACTGATTTTGATACGGAGGTCGAGTTAAAAAAATTGAATTATCAAGAACCGGATAAAGAAAAAATTAGGCGGATTCTGGAAAAATATGAATTTTACAGTTTAATAAAAAGACTGAATATAAAAAGAGATTTAACTAAAAAGAACGATGAGGCAGAAAAAAATCAAGCCAAAATTGAAGAGCGGGAATTGAAAAATCTTGAGCAAATAATTAAAAAAATTGAACAAATCAGCAAAGACGGCACGCTGTTTTTTTTATTCTGGGAAAAACCTTTTGAAAAGGTTTGCGAAAAAAATATTTTTAATTGTTCGCTGGATTACTTTTTGTTTCATGTACAAGGAGAATCCCGAGTTTATTTTTATAAATTTAAACAAGACCAGGTTGAATCCGAGTTAAATCTTATTATTAAAGCTTTAGATAGATTTGAAAAAATCAATTTGATTACTTACGATCAAAAAAATCAAATTAGTTTGGCTAAGCTAAAACAGGTCAAATGGGGAAAAATTGAAGATGTTGAAGATTTAAAATTATTAGATTATCTTTTGAATGCGGGCAAAGAAAATAATACTTTGAGCCGACAACTAAAGCCCAAGGCGTCAAGCTCGGCTTATCAAGAATTAATAAAACAACAAAAAGGCCAGACCAAGCTATTATTTGAAGATAACCAGAAGCGGAAAGAACAGACAGTTAAAAACTTTCTCGGTCATTGGTTGACTTGCTTGAAGAAAAATAGCGGACGATTAAATAAGGAGTTAGAACAAGTCAGTTTAACTCAAAAACAAAGCGGAATTACCCCAGAGGTTAAACGGCGGCATAGTTTTGATTTAAAGAAATTATATCAAGAGGTGGAGAAACCCTTGATTAAGATTTTAGCACAAATGGAATTAAACGGGATTAAGCTTAATCCGGATAAACTTAAGCAATTGGAGCGAGAATATGAAGTCGAGGCGGAGCGCTTGAAACAAACGGTTTTTGACTTAAGCGCGGAAGAATTTAATTTAGATTCCAGTCAACAGTTATCAAAAGTTTTATTTGAAAAACTTAAATTAAGCACCAACAAAGTTAAAAAAGGCAAAAGCGGTTTTTATTCAACCTCGCAGGAGGCGCTGGAAACCTTGAGTCAGAAGTACGCGATTGCCGGTTACATTATTAAATATCGGGAATTGACTAAGTTGATTAACACTTATATTCAACCTTTACCTGAATTGATTAATAGCCGAACCAAAAGACTGCATACCCAATTTCATCAAGATGTTACCAGTACGGGGCGGCTTTCTTCCAGTAGGCCAAATTTGCAGAATATTCCAATTCGTACTCGACAAGGGCAGAAGATTCGGCAAGCTTTTCAAGCGGAAAAAAATCATTGTTTGGTGTCTTTGGATTATTCGCAAATTGAATTGCGGATCGCGGCGCATTATTCACAAGATCAAACCATGTTGGAAGTTTTTCGTCGTCATGGAGATATTCACAGGGAAACCGCAGCCAGAATAAACGGGATCAAGTTGGAACAAGTGACCAAAGAGCAAAGACGAGCCGCTAAAGAATTGAATTTCGGTATTATTTACGGGATGGGCGCTTATGGCTTGGCCAGATCAGCTAAGATTTCCAGAGCGCAAGCCCGAGATTTTATTGAGAATTATAAAAATGAATTCCCACAAATGTTTGCTTATTTGGAAAGAGCTAAACAAACCGCGGCAGCAAAAGGATATGTTGAAACCATGTTGGGTCGGCGGCGTTACATTAATCAGATCAAGGCGCGGAATTGGCAAGTTAAAGCCAACGCGGAGCGCATGGCGATTAATATGCCGCTTCAGGGAACCGCAGCCGATATTATGAAGCTGGCCATGTTGAAAACCAATCAAATTATCCTACAAAATCATTGGGGAGAAAAAATCGCGATGTTATTAAGCGTTCATGATGAGATTTTATTTGAGATAGCGGGAATTAGTAGCAACAATAAAGGGGTTACATTAAATAAACAAATGACCGAGGCGATTACACAAATAAAAAATCAGATGGAAAATGTGATGGAACTGGAAATCCCCTTGGAAGTGGAAGCGAAAATCGGAAAAGATTGGTTTGAAATGCAGAAATTTTTATAAGTGTCAATAGACTATTGTTTAGCCCTTTGAACAAAGGCTTTATCAAAAATGTAATCAGTTTGGAAAGTTAATTAAAAAAACAAGTAAAAATTGATTTTTGGATAATGATTGATTATAAAGGTGATTTGCATAAATTTTTTAGCGGTTATAAAATGAAATGTACTAGGGGTAGAAAAACAAAAACAAAATCGTACCCCTATGTTATACAAAAATAAACTTGGCGAAAAAAACGGCTTTCCAGGGTGACGGGGAGCCGTTTTTGATTTTTGGAAGCAGTAATAATTAAGGATTTATTAGGTTTGTTGGCGCGTGTATTTTAAAACAAACAGAGTTAAAGATGCTTATAAATTATTTACTGGATTTTTATGTTTAAAAATATCTCCAATGTTTTGAATATCTTGCATTTCTTTTTGTTCAATTTTGAAGCTATCTTCATTATTAATTTTAATTTGAATTGAATCCTGATTCTCTTTGGTTATTTCAATAGTTTTTGATTCATAATTTTCATCTTTTTGATTAAGTTGAAGTAATTCAATAGTAGCTTTAGAGCCTTTGACTCGCACTTCTCGGTATATTATCGGATGTGCTTTTGAATCAATATTTTGTAAATTACCCGGATCGAAATAACTGAAATTTAAAGTTTGATCTGCTGTACCAATTTTGCTTTCAAGGTAGGTTGATTTAATTTTATTTAGTGAGTCATCCTCATCTGAATTGATTATGAAACCAAGATTAGCGATAAGTTCTGTAGTTTGATATAAATCGGAATAATTATCAATACCGTTAAATGTGAATTTATATTTTTTTAATAATTTTTTCCAGGCAAGAACATGTTTAGTAAGATTAGGTTTTTGCTTTTTACTATCTTTTGTCTCGCTAGCTTGGCTGTCGTTTTCGCTTGGATTTCTAGACCCAGAATTAGGTACCTGATCAGGATCAACATTAACCCAATGAATTAATATTTCAGTATTGTCCGGGTTATTATTAACCTTTTCTAACTTTAGGGCTATTACTTGACTATATTTATAATATTGTTTAGTTAAACGAAAACCTTGCTTATAGCGTTCGGTTAACTGCCTTAAGGTGAAATGTTTTTCTTGCAAGGCTTGATCCAAGCCCATTTTTATCAAATCTGTGATGACTTTTTGTTTGGGGCTTGAAGTTTGTTCCTGTTCGGGAACTTCCGGTGCTTTTTGTGCATCATGGATTGTTGTCTGCGCGGTTTCTGTTCGAGCGGCAGCGTTAGAAAGGTTTGGCGTTGCGATGAAAAGAGATAGTAAAAGCATGGTGTTAGCCGCGGTTTTTGGATTTCTTTTAAGCAAATCGAAGATCCTTTGTTGTACTTTCCCACTAGCCTTTGTTAAGGCCCGAGCCAGTAAAGACGAAGATTTTAAGCTTTCAGGATTAAGGCTAAAAGGATCTTGAACATAAGGTTTTGGATCAGCAAGTACGGCTTGGGCAAAAGCAGGATCAACCCGAGGTTTTTGAGCAGGAACTTTTTGTTTATCAGTTGCAGCAGAATCGGTGCAAACCAGATTGGCAATCATGAGCGGGCGTAGGTGATGATATTCATCCATATTAATGTCTGGATTTTCTTTGGGAATTTGTTGGATGGCGCGCAGTTTTAAGATAAAGACGATTTGAGCCCGGATTTTTTCAACGAGTGTTTCTTTGTTATTTTTAGTGTTTGTACTATTATCTATGGATCTTAGATCATTCATGGTTGCTTCGGCCATTGCTTCGGCTTTGGTTTCTATCAAGTCCATAGTGATTGGTTCATCTTTTAATCCAAGGCCAGGGAATTGGTCTTGATTTTCAACTTGTATGGCATAATCGGGAAGCCGGCCCTGTTCTTTTATAGCCGAATATTGAGCTTGATGAGCTGAAAACCTACGTTCTTGGTCAATTAATTGTTTTTGAAGCTCTGAAATTTTAGTGCGGATCCGATCTTGCGCTTTTTGAAAAATTTGATGAATTTTTTCAGTTAAAACCGGCGGTTTTTTCTCTGTTAAAGGTTCATTTGTTTCAAGGGAAGGCATAATAAGTAAGGATTAATTGAAGATTAACGCATTTTTTGGTATCATAACAAAATTGATCAGTTTAAACCAGATGAATGAAAAAAATTATTATTCGCGGGGCAAGAGAACATAATTTGAAAAATATTAATTTGGAGTTGCCTCGAGATAAATTTATCGTGTTTACCGGGGTTTCAGGTTCAGGGAAATCAACATTAGCTTTTGATACAATTTTTGCCGAAGGACAGCGACGATATTTAGAGAGTTTGTCCAGTTACGCGCGGCAATTTTTGGGACAAATGGATAAACCCGATGTTGATGTCGTGGAAGGTATGTCGCCCACGATTTCCATTAATCAGAAATCGGTGAGTCGGAATCCGCGTTCCACCGTGGGTACGATTACGGAAATATACGATTATTTGCGTTTGTTGTTTGCCAAAGTAGGCACGCCTCACTGTAAGCATTGCGGTAAGGAAATTAAAAAAGTTTCTTTGGATGAAATGATTGAGGAGATTTTAGAAAGTTTTCAAGAAGGAGAGCTAATAGAAATATACGCGCCAGTGGTGCGAGGAAAAAAGGGTGAATATCATACTTTATTAAAAAATTTAAACAAAAAAGGCTATGAAAAAGCTTTGGTTAACGGGAAAATTGTTAATTTAGAGGCGAGTCGGTTTATCGACCTGGATCGATATAAGCGACACGATATTGAAGTTTTGGTTGACGAGGTGGAAATTGATGCAGCGGAATTAGAGCGGATTAACGAAAGCGTGGAACAAGCCTTAAATTTGGCCGGCGGCATGGTGAAAATAAAACAGGGGAAAAAGATCACGACTTTTAATCAGCAAATGATGTGTGTTGATTGTAATTATAGCTTTGCTGAGGTGGAGCCGAGATCGTTTTCGTTTAACAGTCCATACGGAGCTTGTCCGAAGTGCATGGGTTTGGGAAAAAAATTTAGATTAACCCAAGAACTGGCGATGCCGGATAAGAATAAAACCATAGGCGAGGGTGGAATTTTACCTTGGAGTTATCGGAAAAATAATTGGTTTGGCTTGGTGATTGACGCGGCGGCTAGACAATACCGGATTGCTACCAATGATCGGATTAAAGATATTCCTAAATATAAGCTGGATAAAATTTTATACGGCGAAGAAGAGCCGATAAGCTTGAAGATAAGGACTTTTCGACAGCCTTCTCGAATTTGGACCGTACCGTTTGCCGGGATAATGAATTTTTTAAATAAACGTTATCAAGACACGGATTCAGAGAAAATCAGGAAAGAAATTGAAAAATACATGGTGGAATCGATTTGCGACGAATGCCAAGGCGCTCGACTTAAAAAGGAAAGTTTATTGGTTAAGATCGGCGGGAAAAGTATTTCCGAGTTGACTTTAGTATCAATTGAAGAACTTTTGGCTTTTTTTAATAAAATCAAGCTTAACAAGAGTCAAAAAATAATCGCGGAGCGTATTAATAAAGAAATTATTAATAGATTGAATTTTTTAAAAAACGTGGGATTGAGCTATTTGTCGTTAAATCGAGCGGCCAATACCTTGTCCGGCGGGGAGTCGCAGCGGATTAGGTTGGCAAGCCAAGTGGGCGCGGCCTTGGTGGGCGTGATTTATATTTTGGACGAGCCTTCTATCGGTTTGCACGCGCGAGATAATGATAAATTGTTGAAAACCTTGAAGCACTTGCGTGATTTAGGCAACACGGTAATTGTGATTGAACATGATGAAGAAACCATGAAAAGCTGCGATTGGTTGGTGGATATTGGTCCTGGCGCCGGAGATGAAGGCGGGCGGATCGTGGAAAATGACAAATTGGAAAAAGCGCTCAAAAATAAAGAATCGATCACGGTACAATACTTAAACAAAGAGAAGCAAATTGAGCCTCCGGAACAACGAAGACAGCCAAAAAATAAAAAATTATCTATTGAAAAAGCCAGCGAACACAATTTAAAAAATTTGAACGTAGCGGTTCCTTTAGAGCTTTTTACTTGCGTAACCGGAGTTTCAGGTTCGGGTAAATCCACCTTGGTTAATGATATAATTTATAAAACATTGTCGCGGCAATTTTATCGTTCGCTGGAACAACCGGGTAAACATGAGAAAATTAAAGGCACCCATTGGATTGATAAGGTGGTAAACGTTGATCAATCGCCGATTGGACGCACCCCAAGATCTAATCCGGCTACTTACACTCAGGTTTTTACACCGATTCGTGAACTGTTCGCAGCAACTCGAGACGCTCGAGTCAAAGGTTTTGGTCCGGGTAGATTTAGCTTTAACGTAAATGGCGGGCGATGCGATAATTGTCAAGGAGAGGGTTTTTTGAAAGTAGAGATGCAATTTTTACCAGATGTTTACTTGCCTTGCGATGTTTGTAATGGCGCTCGTTACAAAAAAGAAACACTTAAGGTAGAATATAAAACAAAAAATATTGCTGAAGTTTTAGACATGAACGTTAGCGAGGCTTTGGAGTTTTTTCGAGATATACCGCAAGTTTATGATATTTTGAAAATAATTGAAGATGTGGGCTTGGGTTATATTAAATTAGGTCAGCCAGCCACGACCTTATCGGGAGGAGAGGCGCAAAGAGTAAAACTGGCCAAGGAGCTATCTAAACGCTCAACCAGAAAAACCTTTTATATTTTAGATGAGCCAACCACGGGGCTGCATTTTGACGATGTTAAGAAATTGTTAGACGTAACGCAGCGGTTGGTGGATAATCAGAACACGGTTTTAATGATTGAGCATAATTTGGATGTGATTAAATCAGCAGACTGGCTTATTGATTTGGGGCCGGAAGGTGGCGACAAAGGCGGGAGATTGGTGGCTCAAGGTTCGCCGGAAGAATTAATAAAATACGAACAAAGCTACACAGGAAGGTATTTGAAAAAATTATTTGAAAATTAAAAAATATTGGTGTTTTTTAAAATGAAATCGTAATCCCGTATTAGCTTTTAATTTTTCAGCAGTTTTTGATAAGTTATTATTGTTTTTTTTTATGGATATGATAAGATAAAAAAAAGAAAGAAGAGCATAAATGAAATATAAACTAATAAACAAAGAAATGAAGCCAAGCCTGCAAAAAAGCACGAGCGTGTTGTTAGTGGTTTTATTCTTATTTTTTCAGTTTTTTGGGGTTTTGTTCCCGTTTAGGCCAGTTAAGGCGGCCATTGATAACACAATCACCTATCAAGCTAAAATAAGAGATTCAAACGGACTTCCTTTGAACGGCGATTATTCAATGAAGTTTTCCATTTATACTTTATTGACAGGCGGTACCGCTAGGTGGAGCGAAATTCACGACGGCAATAATTTAACAACCCAGGTAACCATTAATTCCGGGGTGTTTTCAGTGCCGTTAAATGATTATTGTGATGATTGGGAAGAGCCTACTCACGCAAATTGTTCTTATGATTTGGGCGGAGTGGAATGGGGCGGTGATCTTTATTTGGAAGTGGAAATTGATTATGATAATAACGGTAGTTTTGAGGAAACCTTTAGCCCAAGAAAAAGAATTACTTCAGTGCCAACCGCGATGAATGCAAACAAATTGGACGGGATGGACTCCACGAATTTTTTAAGTTCAAAAACCTCTGATACATTTGAAGGCAGTAATGACCAAACCCTAACCATGGAATCTAACCTTGGTAGCGGAGACAGGGCCGCCGATTTGATGAAAATCAACCAAGCCAATGACGCCACCTACAGTTCAGACTCTGAATTATTAGAAGTAAACCAACAAGATACCGATTCCACC
>WJJI01000007.1 GCA_014729795.1 Candidatus Moraniibacteriota bacterium | reverse complement strand
TCCTAGATCAGTATAGAGCTCTCTTTTACTCTAGAGTTAAAAAATTAATTAATCATCAAGATCAAACCTGTAATAATTTCTTTTATTAATTTCATCTTGCACGAAATAAAAGCCAGATCTTTCCAGTGCGACGGCTCCTTGATTTGTGTCCGCAATGGCGGATATATATTCACATCTATTCTGTCTTGCAATGTTTAATAATTTTTGAAGCTCTTCTTTAAAAATCCCTTCGCCTCTTGATTCTTCTCTTGTAACCATAATTCCCCAACTTAAATATCTATTTCCTTCGTGGTCGGTGTCGATTTTATAAGTTGATAAAGCTTCAAGGTCGCCTGTATCGTCTCTTCGTTCAAGGACTTTCAGTCCGTCGAGACCGCTTGCGATTAAATCTTCAAAGTCATAATTACTTTTATCCATTGGATAATGCTCTCTAATAAAATTTTTTCTTTCTCTAAATAATTTTTCTTCTTTTTTAAGTTTTGATTCTTGTTCTAACATAATTTCATTTAATCATTTAAAATTTAAAGGCGTCAATTTCGACTTTTTTACAATCGATTCTTTTCTCATACAAAGATTTTTTTAATAAAAATATATTATCATATTAAAAATATAATTTATATAGTGAGATCTATCGTGGGGTAAAATTAGAAATAAGTTTAAATTTTTTCCGTTTCTCGGAGCGGATCACTTAAAAATTCTATTTTAGGGCTTCTTTGCTTTTTCTTGACAATAGTGTTATTTTTATATAACATTAAGTTATAAATAAATAACAATTAATCAAATAAATGATGCTTGCAAAATCAAATTGGTTTCAAAAAAGAAAATACGGCGGCTGGGGTTTGTCGCCAAAAACTTGGCAAGGCTGGGTTTATATCTCGGCTTTTATTTCGGTTTTAATTCTCTTTAATTCTCTAACCTTTTGGAGCAATCAAGCCAGAATAATTTTCTTGATTGTTTGGATGGCTGTTTTAGGATTCGATGTGATAAAAATCATGATTACTTTGAAAAAGGATGAATTGGAAACAAGAAACGAAGCTATTGCCGAGCGAAATGCATCCTGGATAATGGTTTTTGTTTTAACGGCCGGAATTCTTTATGAAATTATCTTAAGCGGTCTTAATGAGGATTTTAGGGTAAATATTTTTTTAATTATGGCCTTGGTTTTAGGATTAGTGACCAAGACTTTGACATATTTATTTTTGGAAAAGAAATAATTTAACTTATGGAAAATAGAATTAAAGAACTTCGGGCAAGGAATAATCTCACCCAGGAGCAATTAGCTAAGCTGGTCAACGTAAGAAGAGAAACGATATTGTTCATTGAAAAAGGGAAATATAATCCTTCCTTAAAATTAGCCTATGAAATAACTAAAGCTTTGAAAAGTTCAATCGAAGAAACTTTTTTATTAAAATAATAATTAATTGAGTAAACATTATGACAAACAAAAGACAATATTTAATCTTAATATCATTGGGCTTGATATTAATGTTTTTAGGCTTTGTTCTAAGTCACTTTAACATAATCAGCGAACTGTCTGGTTTGGTGTTTTTAAACGGTGGGATTGTGTTAAGCGTTGTTTCGATTCTTAAATTTAATCGTTTTGGCGCCGGTGTCACCCAGGATGAAATGACTAGAAACTTCAGCAGTCAATCTCTTGCTTATTCTTGGTTAATTACCTTTGTCGCTGTTAATATAATGTTTTGGATCGATTATTTGGGTGTTTATAAATTTAACGCTCAGAGTATTTTTACAATTATAATCTTTTTAATGTTGTTTTCCTCGGCAATTATTAAAAAATTTATATTTAAAATTTAATTATTAAAAACAAAATTATGAAAAAAAATTATCAAAAATATCTTGGATTCTTTGGATTCTTCGCCTTATTTGCCATTCCCGGTATTCTTAAAGGAAATTGGATTTGGGCTTCTTGGTTTGTTTGGTTGTTGTGGTTTTCTTACTTTTTTAAGAAATAAATTGCTTGACCTCAAGCTGAATCTTTTTAATATTCAAGTTCCACAATATGTCCGATAGGGGAGAGTCAAATTGTATGTTGGTTGATGACTCGATTATCCAATTCGCCTTTTAAAATTTTTTTTCTTTGTTTTTGTTCAAATTTTTCAATGGCGTATCGTAACATTGTGCGCGGCATCCGTTCATAGTAACGCTCAAGAAATATTTTTAATTTGTTTATATCTTTTTTGCCGATTTCGCGCAAAACCCAACCACAAGCCTTGTGTATCAAATCGTGAGGATGATTAATTAATTTTTTGATTAATTTTAAGGCAGTGTTTAATTCTCCTTGATCAATAAAAGCGAAAGTACTAATTATTGCGATGCGATTAAACCAAAGATTGTTATGAGTAGCCAATTTATCTAAAACCGATTTATCTTTTTTATTTAATAAATACGCCCCTATGATTTTATGCGCGGAGCAATCTACCAAATCCCAGTTGTTTACCCGTTTTAAATTTTTCAGATAAAAGTCGTATATTTTTTTGCTTTGAGTTAGATTTTTATTATTTTTGAATTGCAGGATTATTATAAATAATGCGATTTGTCGATATTCATGAATTTTCGAGTCCAGTAATTGTTTAAGGTTCTTAAAATTTATTTGTTTATAATATTTTTTAGCCAATTGTCTTAAAATAGGGACTCTAACCCCAATAAATCGATCACCATAAGCATACTCACCTTTTTTTGTTTTAAAAATAGCGCTTTGCGAAGCGGCTCTTTTCTTATTACTTTTTTGTTTTAGTTCATTTATCAATTGATGTTTTAAGTCAAACATTGATTTTATTAACTTCAATACTAAACTAAAAAACCATTTGATGCCAATCATTTTAAGGAATATTTTAGCCTGAAAAAAAGAATTTAGCTAATTTTAAAATCCACAAATAACACCTTTGCAAAATTCTTGATTCTATTGCCCTGAATTTCAATTCCGTCTTGCCGTAACTTTTTAATTTTATCCCGATTATTATATTTACCGGCATAACCCCCGGTTGTGCCATCGGATTTAACTATTTTATAGCAAGCATATTTATCAGGGTATTGATTGTTTTTAAGCAAATAGCCAACAAAACGCGGATTAATCTTAAAAACTTGAGCTATAGCCTTGTATGTTGAAACCTTTCCCTTTGGTATTTGGTTTAATGTTCGGTAAAATCTGTTTTCAGTTATCGGATCCATTTTTTGAAGAATATATGATTGTTTTTCTTGTTAAATATTAAATATTTTTTTTAAAAAAATTGCAATATTAAATTTTATAATTTGCAAAATGTTGATATTAAAATTACTTTTTTCTTTTAAAAAAACATCCAAATAATGATCTCGATACAAACTCGGTTTTTTAATCATAAAAATTAAAGTTTATTAATATTATCAAGAGCAAATTCATAACCTCTGCCATAAATTGTTCTAATAATTTGGCCTTTCGAATCGCCAATTTTTTTGCGTAAATTTTTTATATGCACATCAACCGTATTGGTAAACGGATCAGCGTTTAAATCCCAAACTTTTTCCAATAAGTTTGTGCGTGAAATTGCTTGGTTTGGGTTTTGGATAAAGTAGTAGAGCAGGTCGTATTCCTTTCTGCGTAACTTCAATTCTTGATTGTCTTTTAACACTCGAAAACTGGTGTGATCAATCTCCAAAGGACCTATTTTTTTAGTTTCCCTGAGTAGTTTTTTGTTTCTTCTTTTAATGGCGCCAATCCTTGCCACCAGTTCTTGAACAGCAAAAGGTTTGATTAAGTAATCGTCTACCCCGATGCCAAATGATTGGATTTTGACATCCAAAGATTTTTCCGCGGTTATAATTATCATGGGTGTGTGGTTTTTCATTTTTCTCAAATCTGTTAAAATTTCCAAGCCGTTTTTATTCGGTACCTGAATATCTACCAACAGTAAATCATAACTAGAGAATCTTGCTTTCCAAAAAGCCTTTTCTCCATTATTTTCCCAATCCACGGTATGGCCATTTTCTTTTAAGCAACGGCTTAAATAAGTCGCGCATTCTTCCTCATCTTCCACTATTAGGGTTTTCATTGCTTATTAATTAATGATTATTTATAAAACTAAGCGATAATATCTTTAAAGCTCATTGTTATACCAGGATCTAGATTAAGGATTAATAAAAAAATTATGAAAAAAATCTAAATTTTTTATTTAATTCCTTTTTTTGCAATCGATTGTTTTTTAAATCCGCTAAATGTCTAATTTTTTTTAACCAACTTCTATGCCGGAATTACCAGAAGTACAAACCATAGTGAATCAGCTCAAAAGAAAAATCATTAATAAGCAAATCAGCAAAGTTTGGTCTGATCATCGACCAATGGTTAAAATACCCAGCTGGCATAAATTTAATACAAATATTAAAAAAACCACCATTGAAAGCGTTCAGAGAAGAGGTAAAAATATTTTTTTAGCATTGAACAAAAAGCAAAAAAATTATTGTTTATGGATACATTTGAAAATGACCGGGCATTTAATCTACGTAGGCAATGCGATTTCAAAAAAACAACAAAAAGCCTTAAACAAAGATCCCTATAATAGATATTTACATTTTATTTTTTATTTTACGGATCAAACCAAGTTGTTGTTTTCTGATTTAAGAAAGTTTGGTCGGTTGAAATTATTTTTTTTCCCGTGCCAAAAAATTATTCAAGATTTAAAAGCTTACAACTTAGATCAACTTGGTCCGGAACCGCTTAATCCGGATTTTGATGTTACGCGTTTTAAACAAGCATTAAAACAAAAAAGTCAAAGTCAAAAATCAATTAAAGAAATTTTACTTGATCAAAAAATCATTGCAGGTATTGGTAATATTTACGCCAGTGAAATACTATATTTAAGCGGAATCAATCCCGGAAAAAAAATCACGGCCTTAAGAAGCGTTGATTATGAAAAAATATTTCAGGCTATGCGCAAGGTTCTAACTAAAGCTATTGAATGTCGAGGTACCTCTTCCAGTGATTTTCGTGATGCTTTCGGTTATCCCGGTGATTATGCCAAGCACTTAAAGGTTTATTCAAAGGTTGGCCAAAAATGCGATAAATGTGGTACAATCATAAAAAGAATAAAACAAGGGAATCGCAGCACCTTTTTTTGCCCAAAATGCCAAACCTAGATATAATTGATTTTGAAAGTTGCAAGAATTCTTAAACGTGTAAGTTCTAATTAGCTCTCGATTTCAGGATATAATTGATTTTAAAAGTTGCAAGAATTCCTAGCAAAACAGAGGTTTGCAAATAGGTTATAAATCTTTGTTTATCTAGGAAGGAGATCGCAAAAGATCTTTTTTCCTGGCAAATAATTATTAACATTAAATAATGCAAGAACTTAAAGACTCAAATTTTGAGCAACAAGTAAAAGACCATCAAGGAGTTGTGTTGGTTGATTTTTTTGCGCCCTGGTGCGGTCCTTGTCAAATGATGGCGCCAATCATAGATGAGGTTGCGGAAAAATTTCAAGGTAAAATTAAAATCATGAAAATGAACACCGATCAAAACCCCAATACGGCTCAAGAATATCAAATAGCTTCCATTCCAACTTTGATTTTTTTCAAAAATGGCAAAGAAGACGAACGTCTGATTGGAGCCTATGATCGCGAATCTTTAATCAATAAAATTGAAGAAAAAATTTAAATGCGTGATTTAATAATTATCGGGGCGGGTCCGGCCGGCCTGACCGCCTCAATATATGCGTCTCGGTTTTTTTTGAAAAATTTAATTATTGCCGATCAATTAGGCGGTACTATGGCTCAAGCCCACAAAATTGAAAATTATCCGGGGTTTTCAAGCATTAGCGGCTTAGAGCTGGCTAATAAAATGAACGCTCAAGCGCAAGAGTTAGGAGCCGAGATTAAATTTGAAAAAGTAACCAAAATTAAAAAAAACCCTCAAGGCATTTATCAAGTATTTACCAATAAAATGGATCAAGAACCATATCAAGCCTTGATGATTGTTTTAGCAACCGGCATGCAAAGGCGAAGCTTAAACATCAAAGGAGAAAAAGAGTTTCAGGGCAGGGGAGTAAGCTATTGCTCTACTTGTGATGCGGCTTTTTTTAAAGATAAAATTGTGGCGGTTATCGGCGGAGCTAACGCCGCGACCATGTCAGCCGTACATTTAAGCAATTATGCTAAAAAGGTTTATTTGATTTATCGTAAAGATAACTTGCGAGGCGAACCTATCTGGAATCAAAGAGCTTTAGATAATGATAAAATTCAAGTTGTTTACAATACCAATATTACTCAAATAAAAGGCGACAAAATGGTTGAATCAATTGTCCTGGATAAGTCATATCAAGGTAATTCTGAATTAAAAGTCAACGGCGTTTTTATCGAAATCGGCCATGTTCCCATCAAAATATTAGCTCAACAAATGGGTCTTGACCTTTCAGATAAAGGATTTATTAAAACAGATGAATTGCAAAAAACCAATTTATCCGGAGTATTTGCCGCCGGCGATGTCACTAATCGAGCCGATAAATTCCGTCAAGTGGTGACAGCGGTTAAAGATGGGGCCCTAGCCGCCAGATCGGCATTTGAATATAAAAATCAATTTGAGCAAAGCAAGAAAAGCACAGTTTCATATCGTTAAAGCAATTTTATCTTTAAAATTTCAAGTTTAAACAAAAAATCAAACTTATGCCCGATTTAAAAAAATTAAAAGACGAGCTTTACTCGCGTCAAGGTTCAGTTAGAAGTCGACCCGGTTATCGCAGCGACATTAATCCTAAAATAAAAAAACCCGCCGATCTGCAAAGAGAAGAACTGATTAAAAAAATGAAACTCAAAAAAGGCAATGAAACCACACGTCGGCAAAAAAAACTGTTTTTAATGTTTTTAGGCGGTATAGTTATTATGATAGGTTTTTTGATTGCCGGTTACTCCTTTTATGTTTATCAAAAGAGTTTATTCTCAGAGGAAAATATTTTGTTGCAAGTTAACGCGCCGGACCATGTTGAATCCGGAGAAATTTTTAAATTTAACGTTTTATATCATAATAACAATAGTGTACCCGTAGAAAACGCTACTTTAAAAATTAATTTCAAAAAAAATTTGGAAATCACCCGTACTTTTCAAGACTATCAAGATATTGGTAAAGACTTTATTATTTTTGATCTTGGCGCCGTTAAAGCCGGAGAAAACAACAGCTTTGAGTTTGAAGGTAAAATTATTGAAAAAGAAAAATCAACCAATTATATTAAGTCACTTTTAGTATACAATTATAAAAAAAGGGAGTATTCCAAGAGCGATAATAGAGGTATAAACGTTTCAGCCACAAAAATAACCTTGCAGTTCGAAGCTACTCGTCAAGAAACCTCAGGCAATTTAATAGAGTATTATATAAAAATAAAAAATAGTAGCCCGCAAAATATCTCCGAATCGGAATTAAGATTAACTTACCCGGAGAATTTTCAATTTTCTGCTTCCAGCATTAACTCTGTTAACACAGAAAACACAGTTTTCAAATTACCTACTCTGGTGCCAGATGAAATTTATGAGGTTACCATTAAAGGCACCTTGGAAGGTCATTCGGCTCAAATAAAAAAGGCTAGGGCTCAAGTTGGTTTACCCAATGGCGATGAGTTTAGTATTTTGGCTGAAGAAACCGCTCAAACCGAAATTGTTACCTCTCCCTTAATAATAAACCAAGAACTATCAAGCCAAGCAGTTGATCCCGGGGAACAAATTCAGATTACGATCAACTATCAAAATACAAGTGATTTAACCATGAACGACACGATCGTGACCGTTGATTTTGATGGAGGAGAAGCTGTTGATTACGGTTCAATTAGCGCTAGCAATGGGGGAGTGTACAATTATGATAAGAAAAGAATTACTTGGCGGGGAGGCGAGCTTAAGATGTTAAAACCTCAAGCCTCCGGTCAATTTACTTATAATATCAGATCGGCATCCAAATTACCTTCAAAAGATCTAGGTGATAAAAATTTTACCATTACGGTAGTGGCTCAAATAGACAGCCCGGATGTGCCTACTCCGGTGGGGGTTAACAAATTAATATCCTCTAGTAAGCAAGTCATTAAGCTTAATAGTAAAGTTTATTTCGAAACTTCGGGCTTTTATAATGATAACGTTATAGCAAATAATGGACCAATCCCTCCAAGAGTTGGTGAAAAAACCACTTATACCATTCATTGGAAAATTACCAATATTAACAATGATCTTGACGAAGTGGTAATTCGTTCAACTCTACCCGGTTATGTTGAATGGGAAGACACGACTTACCCTTATGATGTTAAAGGATTAAGTTACAACGATCGTACAAAAGAAATTGTTTGGAATACCGGCAAGGTAGCTGCTTTTTCCGGCACCCAATTCGACGCCAAAGAGCTTATTTTTCAAATATCGATCACTCCCCAGGAAAATCAAATTGGCCAGACCTTAACTTTGTTAAATCAATCTTCATTTCACGCTAAAGATGTTTTCACCGACCGAGTTTACGATTTTATTAATCCGGAAATTAATACCGTTCTTGAAAGCGATTCCTCCTTAGACAATAATGACGGAGTAATTCAAAGAGCTTTTTAATCTGTATTAAATCAATGTTTATTCTTTTTTATTTTTTTAGTTTTGTTTTAGGGCTAGCTCTAGGCTCTTTTATAAATTGCCTAATATACCGAATCAAAAACAAATTACCAACATTTTTAACGCGTTCTCAATGTCTCGAGTGTAATAAAAATTTATTAATTCGGGATAATATACCAATATTGGGATATTTATTTTTAAAAGGTCGCTGTCGTTATTGCCGCGCTAAAATACCACCCCGGTATTTATACGCAGAATTGTTATCCGGTTTGTTGGTAGTTCTGCTTTTTTATTTAAACGGTTTTCACAATGTTTTTAGTCAAACTATTTTCTTTGAACCAAATATAATTGAATCAATAAAATTTTTGTTGACGATAATCTTCTATTTAACAGCTTTTGTTACTTTGGTTACAGTTTTTATATACGATTATAAATTCTTTTTAATTCCCAATAAGATTGTATTTCCGGGAATTTTGTTATTCACAGCGCTTAATCTTTTAGCTGATTTGCTGCAATCTATCAGTAATGATAAATTTTCCTACGCATTTATTATTTTCGGATTTGTTGCCGCGATTTTTTTTAGCTTAGTTTACTTGTTTCAATATTTGATAACTCAAGGCAAAGGTGTCGGGTTTGGCGATATAAAGTACGCTTTTTTATTAGGTTTGATCTTTAAACAACAAACCTATTTTTTGTTTTTAATTAGTTGTGGTTTGGGTTTGCTTTATGCCCTTTATTTACTTATTGTTAAACGCGAAAGCCTAAAAGCAAAAATCCCAATGGGTTCAATTTTTTCCTTAGCCGGTTTTGTAATGCTTTTATTACACGATCAAAAATTTTTTTCCGGAATTCAAGCTTATCTTTGGATTCCTGATCCGTTTTACCTTTGCTAACTCAAAACATATGCTAATCCAAAACCAAGAAATAAAATGTTTACAGACTTATTTGAAGTTTTGCAAGTGTTTAATTTTTATTTATTTAAAATCAACTTATGAAAAAATACTCGCGCTTTACTAATTCCATAAACTTAATTATTATATTATTAATCCGGATTAATGAATTGGTGAAATTTTATAATTTATACTTAACCTTAAACAATGCAAGAACAAAAAACAAAATCAAGTAAAAAAATATTTATATTTTTTATTGTTTTGATTTCGATTTTAATTCTAAATGTAGCGGTTATCCTTGTTATTACTAAATATAATCTTTTGAGCAAAGTAAGATTGTTTAGCACTTCAAGCTTTTCCAACAATGAACAAACCCAGGAGTCCAATCGGGAAGGCCAACAAAAATTAGTTGAGCAAATGGAAAAACTTAATCAAAAAGTCAATGATCTTGAGCAAAAATTTATTGAATTTGAAACTGAAAAAAGAATTGAGGCTGAAATACAGGAAGAAGAAGATCAGCTAACCGAAGAAGAATTTGAACAACTCTTAATGGATGAGGAATTTGAAAGCGATGCTCCCTAATTAACAATTACCGGATCAAAGCATTATGACCAAAAAACCCAACTATAAAGAATCGTCTTTGTTAATAATTTTTATTGCTTTATTATTTATTAGCGGTTTTATTTTATTTTATAGCGAAAATCTAAATAATTCTTACGCTTATAAGAAAGAATGGACTGTTTTATACTTTATTCATCCAAAACAAGCAGCTAACTGTGATTTTAAATTTGAAAATTATCAAGGCCAAGCCGTTGATTACCATTATCAAGTTTTGAATCAAAACGACAAATTAGTGGAAGAATCAAATCTTAAACTTGAATCAAATTCTAGTCATACTGTTATTTTAAAGCAAGATATTCCCGATTGCAGAGTAATATTAAAATACTTAGAACAAGAAAAAAATCTACATCGTTAAATTATTTTATTAGGGAATAAAAAAACAAAGATTAACCCGGGCGAATAATTATTAAATAATCTAATCATGAATCAAACGGTTCAAAATTTAATCAAAGCTTTTATTGGCGAATCACAGGCGCGTAATCGTTATACTTTTTACGCTAAAATTGCCAAAAAGGAAGGTTATGAACAAATCGCCAGTATATTTTCGTTAACAGCTGATCAAGAAAAGGAGCATGCTCACTGGCTTTTTAAAATGCTTCAGGATATAAAAACCGATAATCAAGAAGTTCAGGTTCAAGCCCAAGCTCCTACTGTTTTAGGCAACACGATCAATAATTTAAAAGCCGCTATTAGCGGAGAAAAATTTGAGCACACCCAAATGTATCCAGAATATGCAAAGGTAGCTAAAAAGCAAGGTTATGAAGATATAGCCAATCGACTTTTGGCCATCGCTCAAGCCGAAGCTCATCATCAGGAGCGCTATGAAAAGTTACTTGCTCAGGTAAAAAATCGTACTTTTTTTAGTAAGGAACAGGTAACCGAATGGACTTGTCGAGAATGCGGTTATGTGTTTAAGGGCAAGGAGCCTCCTCAAAAATGTCCTTCTTGCAGTCATCCTCAAGCCTATTATGAAATTAAGTGTGAAAAATATTGATTTTTTTATGTTCTTAGTTCATCCTCTAAAAGCTTAATAATTTTTTTCTCCGCTTTATTCAATTCAAAGTTGATAATGAAGTGAATTGCTTTGCCCCACTCTTCTCCGTTGGTTAATTCTTTAAAATATTCTTGGTTGGAATTTTGGATTAAACCTCTGGTTTGGTTAGGCTGATTTTGCCATAAAAGCAGTAAGGTCTCGGTTTTATTATATATTTTTCTGATTTTATTAAAAACCAGTTTTATTTTTTCATCATTGGCATGATATTTTTTTATTTCCTGATCCGTTGCCTTGGTCCAACTTAATCTAATTTTAGGCTTATTTCGTACTCTTGACATTAAAATACCCCAAAATTTGATAGTTAAAAAATCTTGCTCCTTGTATAAACGCCTCACAATCATTTTGTGATTTGCTTGATTATCAATTAATTTTGCGGCGATTTTTAACGTTTTCGGGGTTGTTTTAGCGGTTTGAAAACTTTCAGTCGCCTCCATTATACCAGTATATAAGCAATTAGCTATTGTTTGATCAATGTTAATTTGTTTATAAAAAAAAGAGTAGGCTAAAATTTCTGATATTCCTGAAGCTTTAATATCTACCAAATTTATTTGTCCATATTGATCATTTTCGATATGATAATCAAGGTTTGCGATTCCAATGTTATAAAATAAATTTGGGTGATTTTTCCAGATTTTGCCGATACTTGGCAGATCGCTTGCTCCCAGCACAATAATTAAATCAAAGTTGTTTTCCGCGGGGATAAAAGATATATTATTAGGGTTAATTGGTTCATTGGATTGAGCTGATAAAAAAATTTCTAGCTTTTTTTCGGCCAATCGGTACTTAACATCAGCGATTTTTTGCCTGGTTGTATCAAAAACAATCATAAAATCTCCCAGGGTAAGGTAGTCATAGTCAATTTTTTCATAATTTTTTAAAAAATTTAAAATATCGTCTTGTTTTTCCGCTGCAATAATTCTGGGATCTTTTTCTTTTGTTTGAAAAAAATTATAAAGCGCCAACGCAGCGCAGGTTGAATCTCTGTTATTAGAATCCGGAATTACTATCAAAGGATTTTTACTTTTATTAATTTGTTTAAAGAATTTATCAATACTATCGTGCATTTTATTTTTACTTTTACAAAATTATATTTAGCAATTTTTTGATTTTTTAAAATTTTATTTATTTTTAAGTATCAAAATAATCTAACAAATATTTTTAAAAGTACAAAACCAGTATCCAGAAATATTTTGTAAAATTTATTTTATTTAGCTTTCTACTATTATTATAAAAAATATGTTGTCAAGACGATATGAAAAAGCTCAATTAAAGGATTTTGCTCAAAAAATAACTTTGAAAAATTTTAAAAATCACCCAATTTGCTTAATTGGTGACTTGGGCGCGGGCAAAACCACATTGGTAAAAATGTTTTTAAAAGTACTAGGCTATAAAAAAACAGTTAATAGCCCAACTTTTAATATAGTTAAAGTATATAATTTTTCAAAAGGTAAAAAACATTTAGATAAAATATACCACCTTGACTGTTATCGACTTAATCATGAACAAGAATTATTGGCTTTGGGTTTTCAAGAGTGGTTGGCAGATCCTAAAGCTTTGGTAATTATTGAATGGGCTGATAAGATTCAAAAAATTCTCCCCAAACCCAGGTTTGAAATTAAAATAAAACATTATGATCTACAAACCAGGTTAATTAATCTAGAATTAATTAAGTCATAGTGTTAAACCTAGAATATTTTCCACCAAGTATTTGTTGTTTGCTATGTTTTTTTAAATACGGAAATCTTAATTATTGAAAAATCCCTGACAGCTAAAGCCAAGGATCTTTTATTTATACAAATTTACACAAAAAATTATTTAGAAAATTGTTTTAAAAATTCCGAACAATAGTCGTATTGTTTAAAATCGCCGGTGCGTTTACTTATCAATTCGCTACAGCGTTGCTTTTCTTTTTGCAACTTCTCTCCCATTTGAATCAAATTCTCTGATTTCTTGATTTTGTTTTGGTTTAAGTAGTAATAATAATAACCACCGCCACCCATTGCTAGAATCAAAACCAATTGGATCAAAATAATTTTTGATTTCAGGCTCAGTCCCTTTTTTTTAGGTTCATCTAAGCTCTGATCGTTGTTAGTCATCATTTAGTTGTTTTAATTGTTATTAATTTTAATAATTATATCATATTGATTTTTTTTTAAAAATATGTCGAGGCAACATGATAATGTTCCAGTACAGTAAAGCAATACAGCAAAGTAAAAATTTTCCAGTAGAGTATTTGGGACGCATTTATTTTGTGAAAACCGGGACATTACTAAATTGATTTGACATTTTTTTAAAAATGTTATATATATATTAATCAACAGAATAGCCAAAATTATTTTACAAATTGATTTTATTAAAACTTATACAGTACTTTAATTAATAATTAATTTTTTAATTAACAAGAACATGAATCAAAAATTTAATAAATTAAAAATCGGTTTGCTTTGCTTATTGATATTGTTTGGATTTTCAATTGCTTTTCCCACAATCGCTCAAAGAGACAGTCAAGACCAAGAAAAAAGCTGGAGCGAAGAAAAATCTCGTCAAGAACAGTCTGGTTGGAGGCAAGATTTAGATACTTTTAGCGATATGATTGAGGATTGGGGAGATAATAGAGAAGTTTGTCTGGAAAGACTTTCCTCGGAAAAAAACAATCATGAAATGGATGAAGAAGCAGAATATTGTAATGATAAAGGCTGTTGGAGCCAGGATATAATAAGGTTAAATTTTAAAGGTAATAACACCAAAGAAAATTGGGAGATGTCGATCAATGGGACTGACGCTGAATTTACCGATGAACAAGGTAATAAGTGGGAAAACATTAATGATAATCAGAGTATTACCTACGAAGGCGTTGACGGTACCAAATGGGAGAGTACCAATCATGGTCAGAAATTAGAGTATAAGCAAAAAGGAACCGAATGGAAAGATCATAATTTCAATCAAACCGGCTCATACAAAGATGATGAAGATTCCTGGGATTATAATGACAGTGATTATTAGAAATAAATAGATACTATATATAATAATTTTTAACTTAAACAATAAATGAATTTCAAGAATAAAAAAGTATTAATAGCCATTAGCGGAGGATTAGTAATTATAGTATTAGTGGTCGCTTTTATGATTTTTAGAAGCGGCGCAAAACAAGACAATGGAAATGCCGATAGGATTGATCAGAATAACAGTTCAGGTCAGCTATCCCCAAAAAAATTAAAATGTCAAAATCAATACCAGGATTTGTTAGCTTGTAACCAAATTGATTTTGAATCTTGCACCCAAATTGACGTTAGAACCGGCGATTTTGAACAAGGTTCGGTGTCGGAAAAACAAACTAATTTGGTTATGATTTTAGACGCTTCTGGTAGTATGGCCGCTCAACTCCAAGGTAAAAGTAAGATGGAAATAGCCCAACAGGCGGCTCGAAATTTTGTTACCAAACTTTCTGAAAACAATAAACTGAATTTAAGCTTGGTAATTTATGGTCATAAAGGAAGCAATAGCGCTTCCCAAAAAAATGCTTCTTGCTCCGGCATTGAGGAGGTTTATCCGCTTGGACCTATTAACCAAAGCGAAATAATCAGCGAAATTGATTCTTTAAAAGCTACTGGTTGGACCCCAATCGGTTCTTCACTGGAAAAAGCTCAAACAATTTTAACCGACTATAATAACGATAAATACAATAATTTTATTTTATTGATCAGCGACGGTAAAGAAACTTGCGACAATAATCCGGTGGAAGCGATGAAAAAACTCAAGCAATCCGGTTTCAATGTCTCGATAAATGTGATCGGCTTTGATGTTGGCGGACAAGACGAGGCTCAACTTAAATCAATAGCCGAGGCAGGTGACGGTGATTATTTTTCCGCTAAGAATCAAAAGGATTTAGAGCTAATATTACAGAAACATGAAAATATGATTGAAAAGATGGATTTTAAAATAAATCGAACCGTGGAACAGCTCTATGATATAAGCTTTATTATCAACAAATACAATCAATGCTTAATGAACTTAAAAAAAGAAGAGGGCGTGATGATGCTTGACATTAATGCAAGGCATATGGTTGATCCTGAATGTAAGGATTATGCTAATTCCGCTTATAATAAGCGTTATCAAGATATTAAAAATAAACTGGATGCCAACTATCAGGCCGTGAAAAAACTTTATCAAGAAGTAACTCAAGAAGACAATCAAGAAGAATAATTTAATTTTTTCAAATTACTTTTTTATCACACAAGTTTAATTTAAACTCAAATGATTTGATTAAGTTGTAAAAAACACCGGTTTAAAATCCGGTGTTTTGTTTTAATTGACTACTTGCTTAAACCTTGATGCAAGTGTAATATTTTATTTATATCTTTATGATAAACTCAGCTTGAGTTA
>WJJI01000043.1 GCA_014729795.1 Candidatus Moraniibacteriota bacterium | reverse complement strand
TTAATAAACCAAATGGTAAAATAGATCCAACAAATAAAATCTCTGAAGAACAAAAAATAAAAAACCAAGAAAATTTAATTAATGATGATATTAAAATCATAGGTAATTTAACAATTTACAAAAATAATAATATAGATCCTCAAAAAATAACGGTTTTAGATGATCAAGAAACTACTTTATATCAACTTCAAAATTTTGAGATTCAAAACAATTCAAATAAACCGATCAAGAAAGAAAATTTAAAGACTGTTTATGGAAAAACTAAATCAAATATATACTTTTTAATCACATATCGATGTCAAATAGAAGAAAATGATAGTTGCGAAAAAGAATTTAACTATATACTTAATTCTTTACAGGAAATATAAGAAATCAATAATTAGATTTTAAAACAATTTGTTGAAAACCTTTAAACCCAAAAGTATCAAAAAAGCCTACAGAATATGGCTTTTTAATCATTTGCTCCCGTTAGTGAATATGTTTAGGAACTTTAACATCAAGAAAACTGCATTGGAAATCAAAACCTTAAGCTTAGCTAGTATTTAATAAGGACTACAAAAATAAAAGTATTTTATGTACTATGAAAGATAATACTTTACTTAAAAAATGTCAATGAAAGGAATAAGCAAAAACTATTTTAATAAAGACTATTTTATCGGAAGAAAAAACTCAAATTACCAAGACTATCAAGAATACGACAATGATGAATACTGGGAATTTATAACTCAAAAAGTAAAGCAGTACAAATTAAAAGGCAATGCTCTTGATATTGGTTGTGCTTACGGATATTTATTAAAAAGATTAAAGCCATATTTTAAACAAATATCAGGAATAGATATTTCCAAACACGCCATTACGAAAGCTAAAATAATCAATCCCGAAGCTAACTTAAAAACAATTAACTTAAATACTCAACAACTACCCTTCAAAGATGAATTATTTGATCTTATTACAGCTATAGATGTAATCGAACACACCAATGATGTCAATAAAACAATTAAGAAAATAGTAAGGAAACTAAAAAGAGAAGGACTAATAATAATTACCGTACCAATCAAAGATTCTCTCTTAGGAAAACTGTTTAATATTTTTGATAAAGATAAAAGTCATGTTAATATTTTATCGCAAAAAATATTGTTAAATATACTTCAAAAAAATAGACTAAAAATTATTGAAAAAAATTACTTCCATCATTCTCGATTCGGTCAACGTATTAAAGGCATCCCTTCAAATTTAGAAATAATTGCAAAAAAATTATGAAACAAGATTTAATTAAAACAACCGAACAATTTGTCACTCAAGCCTTCAAAAAAGCCAATAACCCCGTTGAAATATTTCATGCCACACAAACATCACATTGGATTCAAAAACTCAAACCAGAGGCTTCCGAAGCTTTACAGATAGCTGGATTACTCCACGACATTGAAAGAGCCTTTTATGGCGATTGGAAAGCTGGATCAAGTGATGAAAACAAACTTAAAAAACATCAAGAATTAAGTGCAAAAGTAACTGAAGACTTTCTGAAACAAGAAAATGCTGATCAAAGCATGATTTCAGAAGTTAAAGATTTAATCTTAAACCATGAAGAAGGTGGAGCAGGGGATAAGGCAGTTCTTTGTGATGCCGATTGTCTGGCTTACTTTGAAGAAAAAGCCATTCGAAATGCAAAGAAATTCAAAGAAGAGGGGAAAGAAGAAAAAATGAAGAAGAAATTGGATTATGTTTTTAATCGAATTTCATCAAAGAAAGCAAAAGCGATTGCTCAAGAATGGTATAATAAAGCAATAAAAATCTTAGAAAGATGAAATTAAATAAATTACTAAAAAATCATAATATTCAATTATCAAAGTGGAGTCACAAAGCTTATAAGGAGGGTTTGGCACAAATGAAGAAATCTAAAGATCCAACTCATGATGCTTGGCATGTGCAAGAATTAGTAAGTTTTTTAAACGATTTTCTTAATGAAGAAACAAACAATACAAAACAAAAAATAAACTTTAACATACTAATTCCATCAATTGCATGGCACGATGTTTGGAAATCAAGAAGAAAACAAAGATTCAATCCAATAGCTTGGTTTTATCATCGCTACTATGAAGGACATGGTTCAAAGAAAATATTTCTGAATTATGCTAATATAAACAAACTTCCAAAAAAAGAAAGTAATAAAATAGCCTTTGCAATAGTGAAGCACGCTTATCCAATTGAAGGCAAAAAGAAATATAAACAAAAAGCTAATCCTAAGAAACATATTGAAGCTTGCCTACTTTATGATCTGGATTATCTTGATGTTTGGAATATAAACAAATATTTATATTTATCAAAAAGATATTTAAACCAAGACCTTACATTTAAATATCCAATCATGAGATTTGTTGTAAAAAATCACTACAAGTTATATTCAAAAGATAAACCTCAATATTTCTTACTTCCTTGGACACAAAAAAAGTTTGAAACAAAACGCAAAGAAGTGTTAAATTGGGCAAAGGAAGTTTTAAAAGCAAACAACATTTAAATTAAATAATCATCATGCCTAAAAAAGAAAATTATTACGGAATACTACGACAAAAAATTTAAAGCATACAAAGAAGAGGAAAGAGATTTGTTAATTCAACTCAAAGACCATTCCAAAGCCGACGAAGACTTCTTAATTACCTCAAATAGAATCATTGATCAAAGTTCAAGAGCTTATGAAATTTTCATGAGTCGCAAACGAAAAAAAAACTCAACTTGTTCAATTCATACTTGCGAATTTGACTTTAAACGCCAAAAAGCTCGACTATAAAATAAAAATCCCTTTCACAGGGATCTTACAATTTGCCAAAACTGGAAACTAGCTCCGGCTACCGGACCAAGTT
>WJJI01000042.1 GCA_014729795.1 Candidatus Moraniibacteriota bacterium | reverse complement strand
CTCCTACCGAAACTATCACCGAAACTCCCCCCGAAACTCCTACCGAAACTATCACCGGAATACCTCAAACAAACTGCCTTGAAGTTGACTTGGACACCAATAATTTTAATTCCCCGGAAAATTTTTTAGATACTCTTGAAAGTTATTTAACCCAACATGATTATTGCCAAGGCGGCTCCTCGATGTTTGATTTTAGTCGGGGAATAAAATTTGATGAAAGCACAGGCCCCCATGAATGGTACTGGTATTGTAATAGTGAGCGCTGCGCTGCTCCTTATAATGGCCAGAATGGCAATAATGAATGCGCTCGACCCCCCAGTTCCTCAATTTATACCAATACGAATTTCAATCAAGCTCAAAGAGCCTTTGAAAATGATGCCGAAGCTGGTTATTGCAAAGACACTTCCATCACTCCTGATGTTGTTTATGATAATGAACTTGGTAAATGGAATTGGATATGCGGTCAAAGCAACTGTCAAGCTAATTGGACTGGTACCGGAGGTCCTCAAGCTCAATGTCATTCTCAAGTCGATCAAGCTATGTTTGATAGTGAAGATTTACTCAACCAAGCTTTAGCTAATTATGGTTATTGTGAAGACGAGGGGGAAATTTCTGGCGATCTTGAATCGATTAGCAATGGTTATCGCTGGCAATGCGAGTCTTATGGACAAATCTCAGATTATTGCCAAGCCTTTTATCAAGCCCCAACCGGAGATTGCGGTCCGCTAGCCAATGATCCTATACTGCAAAGCGATGTCGGTTTAAGCAATACAACTACAGCGTCTCAAGCTCTAAACATTATTAAATGTCTCGCCAATTCTAGCTGTACTAGCCCCCCTGGATATAACCCTGAATATTTATGTACTGGCGGCGCTCAACCCGAGGTTGGCCCGATTCACAAAACTGATGATTCCGGCCACCCCACCGGAGTAATTGTTTGGAATTGCGCTTATTCTTGGTGATTTCTTATTGTTTAAAAAAGAACCTTAAATTCTACTGCGACAAAAAAATATCAGCCTTACTTGTTTGATAATTTACAAAAAAAGTTAAAATGGCTAGAATAGCTGTATTGCTAGTAATATGTTTGTAATGCCCGATATTAATCAAATTTCCAATTCGGCAAGCGCAAATCAGTTAAAACCCGAGCTGTCTGTGATTTGTCCTTTTTTTAATGAAGCCGGCAACTTAAAACAGTTACATAAAAAAATCAAACAAAGCTTGGATCAGTTAAACCAAAGTTATGAAATAATTTTTATCAATGACGGCTCCACTGATGATTCTCTTGAAAAAGTTAAAGATCTTGCTCCCTTAACTTTAATTAATTTTCGTCGGAATTTCGGGCAAACCGCCGCGCTAGATTGCGGATTTAAATATGCTCAAGGAAAAATTATCCTAACTCTGGACTCAGACTTACAAAACGATCCGGCGGATTTTTCAAAACTAATTGCTAAAATTAATCAAGGATATGATGTGGTCTCAGGTTGGCGCAAAAATCGTCAGGATTCATTTTCCAAGAAGTTTGCCTCCAAAGTTGCGGAGTTTCTAAGAAAATTTTTAATCAACGACCATATTCATGATAGCGGTTGTACTTTAAAAGCCTATCGTAAAGAGTGCTTTGAACACATTGATTTGTACGGAGAAATGCACCGTTTTATTCCCGCGATCCTTAAGATTCAGGGTTTTCGAATAACCGAAGTAATTGTCAAACATCATCCCCGAACCTGGGGTAAAACTAAATACGGCGCCACCAGAGCGCTTAAAGGCTTTTTAGATATTATTAGTGTTTGGTTTTGGAAAAAATATTCCAGCCGACCCTTGCATTTATTTGGCGGTATTGGTCTTGCGTCCTTTTTAGCCGGTGCTGGCTTATTGCTTACCTTACTCATCCTCAGGATGTTTTGGGGCGTGCCGCTTTCTGATAAAATTTGGCCTTTATTATCTCTTCTTTTAATTCTGGCCGGTATTCAGTTATTAATATCCGGTTTGTTGGCGGATATTGCCATTAAGGGTTATTATAATAGCAAGAGGTTGTATTATTCCATTAAAAATATTAAAATATCAAAGTCTAAATAGATCCATATATTTAGCCTTGTTAAATTTTCTATCAAAACCAAAACAAGTAAGTAATTCATTAATTTATGTTTTATGGAAACCGAACTTAGTCAACTCAAGCAAGATTTTGAGAAATCTATTCAAAGTTTAAAAAATGAATTAGCTTCGATTCGAGCCGGACGAGCTTCCACCGGTTTGGTTGAAAATCTGAAAATCAATTATTATGGCAACCCAACGCCAATGAATCAAGTCGCTCAAATCAGCGCTCCGGACGCCAAAACAATCATGATCGCGCCTTGGAATAAAGGCGATCTAGAAAAAATTGAAAAAGCGATCAACGAATCAGATCTAAGCCTAAACCCTAATAATAATGGCGAGGCGGTAATCCTAAATCTACCGCCGCTAACTCAAGAAAGACGTCAAGAGTTAAGCAAATTAGTAAATCAAAAAATTGAAGCCGCTCGGGTTAGTCTTAGAAATAAAAGAGAAAAGCAACTTGATTTTTTTAACCAAGCTAAAAAAAACAATCAAATTTCTCAAGACCAACTATTCAATTTTAAAAATGATTTACAAAAACTTCTGGATGAATACATGAATAGAATTGAGGAGATCAAGCAAATAAAGGAACGGGAGATAAGCGGTAATTAATCATTTTTATAATTCAATAATTAATATTTTTATGGCAATTCTAGCTTTTATCATAATCCTGGGTTTATTGGTTTTCGTGCATGAGCTCGGCCACTTTTTAATGGCCAGATTTTTTGGAGTAAAGGCCCAGGAATTCGGTTTTGGCTTTCCCCCCAGGATTTTTGGTTTTGTTTACAATCAAAAAAAGCAAAAATGGGAAATCATTAAAGGAAGCCGTGAAGTTAAGCGCAAAAACACTATTTATTCGTTGAACTGGATTCCTATCGGCGGTTTTGTAAAGATATTAGGCGAAGACGGAGAAAACAAACTCAAGCTTGATTTAAAAAAATCACAAGATCGAGAATTTTCCCGCAAATCCAAAAATTTTTCCCACAAACCTGTTTATCAACGAATCATTATTTTGGCGGCCGGAGTAATCATGAACTTTTTCGCCGCGGCTCTGATTTTATTTATCGGCTTTGTTACCGGCTTGCCCGAGGCGGTTACTGATGATAACGACAAATTGAAGAATCCCAAAATTCAAATCACGGAAATAGCCCCGGATTCGCCCGCGGAAAATATGGGTTTACAAATCGGCGATGAAATTAATAAAATTTATACTTCAAGCGGCCAAGAATTTCAAAGCACCGGCTTGGCCGAAAACATTGCTTTTTTGAAAAAAAACGCTGGCGCAGAAATTACTTTAGAAGTCAAAAGAGGCGATGACATTTATCGTTATAAAGGCGTCCCTAGAAAAGATCCACCGGCCGATCAAGGTTCCTTGGGCGTGGCTTTAGTGAAAACCGCCATCAAGTCTTATCCTTTTTTTCAGGCCATCCCCATGAGCCTGTCCCATACTTATAATTTGACCAAGCAAATGCTCGATGGCTTTGGTCAAATTTTAGGCGATTTGATTTTTCGAGGCGATGCTAAATTAGCTCAAAACGTGGCCGGTCCAATCGGTATTGTGGTTCTGACTAATCGCATGACCGAAATGGGTTTTGCTTACTTGGTTCAATTCACCGCTTTTCTTTCAATTAATCTAGCCATTATCAATATTCTCCCTTTTCCGGCTTTAGATGGCGGCCGAATATTGTTTTTACTTATCGAATTCATTAAAGGCAAACCCGTTTCTTCAAATCTAGAAGGTAAATTTCATTTAACCGGCATGTTGCTTTTACTTTTGTTAATGTTTGTCGTCACGGTAAAAGATATTTTTCATTTTCAAGATAAGTTTCAAGTGGTTCTTGAAAAAATTACCAACCTGTTTTAGCCCGACCGCTTGAAATATTTATGAAAATAATGCTAGAATGCTTTTAATCTTAAAACTGGTTTCCGGTTTTATTTAAATTGTGTTTATAGAGTATAATAAAATTTAAGTATTTAACACACCAACTATGTCAGCTCAAGTAGTGCTTCAACAAGACGTCAACAAATTAGGCCGCAAAGGCGATATCGTTTCGGTCAAAGATGGTTTTGCCAGAAATTTCCTTTTACCTAAGTTGAAAGCCAAATTAGCTACGCTCAAGGCCGTTGCTCAGGCTGAAAAACTTAAACAAGAGCGGGAAAAAGAAGAGCAAGCCAAAATCAAAATATATCGGGAGACTGCAAAAAAAATTCAAGGCCGGTCTTTTGTTGTTACCGCCAAAGCCAAGGACCAAAAACTGTTCGGCTCAATTAAAACTCAAGATATTACCGATCTACTTGCCGAGGAAAAGCATGACATCCCCCCGCAAGCCATTCAATTAGCAGAGCCAATCAAACTAATCGGTAAATATGAAATTAAGATTGAATTACCTCATCAAATAACTAGCCACATTAATCTTGAAGTTAAATCTGATGAAGACAAATAAAAATTATATATTCGTAACCGGCGGAGTTATGAGCGGAGTGGGTAAGGGCACTACTTGTTCAGCTATTTCAGCCATTTTAAAAGCTAAAGGATTTCGTGTAACCGCGATTAAAATTGATCCTTATGTTAACGTGGATGCCGGTACCATGAATCCTACCGAACATGGGGAGGTTTTTGTTTTAGCCGATGGCATGGAGTGCGATCAGGATATGGGCAATTATGAACGCTTTCTTGATCAAGAGCTGCCTAGCGCTAACTATATGACTACCGGTAGTGTTTACAAAAAAGTTATTGAGAAGGAACGGGCTATGAAATACCGCGGTAAATGCGTGGAGGTCGTACCCCATATTCCTCTGGAAGTTATTCGCCGCATTGAATACGCGACTAAAAACAGCAATTCCGAAATTTGTGTTATAGAAATTGGCGGTACCGTGGGCGAATATCAAAATATTTTATTTTTGGAAGCGGCTCGAATGATGCGCATAAAATATCCGGGCAATGTTTTAATCGGTATGGTTTCCTTTTTGCCGATTCCTAAAAAAGTCGGGGAAATGAAAACCAAACCAACTCAGTCAGCGGTGCGCACTCTTAACTCGGCCGGTATTCAACCAGATTTTATCGTTGCTCGTTCAGAGCGTCGGCTTGATCAAAAACGAAAAGAAAAAATCGCTACTTTTTGTAATATTCGCGAACATGATGTCATTTCCGCGCCTGATGTGGATTCGGTTTATCACCTGCCGGTGAATTTTGAAAAAGACGGACTCAGTCAAATAATTTTGGATAAACTAAAACTTAAAGCTAAAAAAGACCGGCTTAAGCCCTGGGAAAAACTATCTAACAAAATAAAAAGACTGAAAAAAACCATCAAAATTGCAATTGTGGGCAAGTATTTTAACACCGGTGAATTTATTCTTTCGGATTCATACATTTCGGTTATCCAATCAATTAAACACAGCGCTTATGCTAACGATGTCGAGCCGGTTTTAGATTGGGTTGATTCTTTTGATTTTGAGCAAAATCCTAAAAGCGTTGCCAAATTAGATCAATATCAAGGAGTTGTGGTGCCCGGCGGTTTTGGCGAACGAGGCACTGAAGGCATTGTCAAAGCTATTCAATATGCTCGTCAAAAGCAAATTCCTTATCTGGGCTTATGTTACGGCTTGCAATGGGCCGTGGTTGAATTTGCCCGTCATCAAGCTGGTATAAAGCGGGCCAACACTAGCGAAGTCAAACCTCACGGTCCGGACTCGGTTATCGATATTCTGCCGGATCAAGCTAGAAAATTAAAACATCATGACTATGGCGGCAGTATGAGGTTAGGAATTTATCAAGCTTTTCTCAAGCCCGGCTCAAGGGCTCGCGCGATTTATAAAAAAACCAGCGTATGGGAAAGACACCGTCATCGTTATGAGGTTAATCCCGAATATATTTCGAAATTACAAAAAGCCGGTTTGGTTTTTTCCGGTTATTCTCAAGACAAAAAATTAATGGAAATTATCGAATTACCCAAGGAAAAACACCCCTTTTTCCTGGCTGTGCAGTTTCATCCGGAATTTCAATCCAGTCCGCACCAGCCCCACCCGCTGTTTATGGAATTTATTAAAACCGGCAAAGCCCTTAAATACAAGAAATAACCAAAACTCTGTTGTCAAGTCGGTAATTTTGGTATTATGTCATAGCTTGCAAATTGACTTAATTTCTTAAAAATATTTATGAAACTTCTTATTACCGGCGGCGCGGGCTTTATGGGTTCAAATTTTATTCATTATCTCTTGAACAACTATCCCGATTATCAGATTGTTAATTTTGATAAGCTTACTTACGCGGGCAATCTCGATAACTTAAGCCATGTCGAAAACAATAAAAATTATCAATTTATTCAAGGCGACATCGCCAGTCAAGCCGATTTAAAAAAACTAAAAAAACATAAATTTGACGCGCTTGTTAACTATGCGGCTGAAACTCATGTTGACCGCTCGATTTTAAGCCCTTTGGAATTTTCTCATACCAACGCACTCGGCACGCATGAATTACTTGAATTTACTCGTCGCGGTCAAGCTAAAAAAATGATTCAGATTTCCACCGACGAAGTGTTTGGGGAAACTCAAACCAAAGAATTTTTTGAAGACTCCCCCATGCGACCCAATAGTCCCTATAGCGCTTCTAAAGCCGCGGGAGACTTAATGTGCGCTGCTTACGTGCGAACTTTTAAAACTCCGGTTATCGTGGCCCACAGTTGTAATTTTTATGGTCCTTACCAATATCCGGAAAAATTTATTGCTCTATCCGTTACCAATCTAATTCAGGGTAAAAAAATTCCAATCTACGGCTCAGGCAGTAATGTACGAGAATGGATTTATACTCAAGATCATTGCCGAGCTATTGATTTGCTTTTACATCAAGCGGAAACCGGTCGGGTGTTCAATATCGGCACCCAAGAGAGATTCACCAATTTGGAAATCGCGGAAATTATTTTAAAAAAATTTAACCTTGATAAAAGCCGGCTTGAATTTATCCAAGATCGCCCGGGTCATGATTTTCGCTATGCTGTCAATAGCGATAAGCTAAAGAAACTAGGCTGGCAACCTCAAACTAAATTCATGCAAGGCATTGAACAAACTATTAAATGGTACCAAGAGCATCAATCTTGGTGGCGAAAATTGCAAGACAAAAACTATCAACAGTACTATCAAGCCCAATATAAAGCTAAAGGTTTAAGCTAAATATTGAGCATTTTCATGACTTTAATCAACAAAAATGAAAATCACTCAAAGAAAATTTTATTTCAATTTTACCTTGTTTTTAAGCGTTCTTTTTATTGTCGGCATCGGACTGCTGGCTATTTATAGCGTTTCCTTTCAAGATCCTGGTTTTAACAATTTTAAGAGGCAATCCTTGTTCATTGGTATTTCCTTGGTGGTATTTTTCGCGGTTAATGCTATTAATTATGGCATTTGGGAGCATTATGCTCGTTACTTTTACTTATTTGGCTTGCTTTTAATGTTCTTGGTTTTGATTTTCGGTCTGGAAATTCAGGGAACGTCAGGTTGGTTTCAGATTTCCTCTTATCATCTGCAGCCGGTTGAAATTATGAAAATGGGCGTTATTTTAATTCTGGCTAAATATTTTTTCAAAGCGGGTAAAGACGACAAAAGACCCAAACATATTTTAATCTCCGGGATAATCTGTCTGGTGCCATTTCTCCTAACTATAATGCAGCCAGACTTGGGTTCCGGTTTAGTGATTTTGGGTATCTGGTTTGTTATGCTCATTAATTGGGGGGTTAAAAGACATTACGTGGCTCTTCTTTTATTGGGGTTTGTCGCGGCTGCGGTATTAAGCTGGTTTTTTTATTTAAAAACCTATCAAAAAGAACGACTAACCGGCTTTCTTGACCCGGAAGGCGATCCCTCTGGTAGCGGCTACCATGTTTTACAATCCATGACCGCCATAGGCTCCGGTGGTCTTTCCGGTAAGGGTCTGGGCCACGGTTCTCAGTCTCAGCTTCATTTTTTACCCGAAGCCCACACCGATTTTATTTACGCTACCATCGGCGAAGAATTGGGTTTTAGCGGCACGTTTTTATTAATGTTGGGTTTTTTGTATCTTTTTTATCAGCTGTACAAAGTTGCGTTTACCAGTACAGATAATTTTGGTCGCTATATTGTTGAGGGGGTTATGGCCATGTTTGCTATTCAGCTACTGGTTAATATTGGCATGAATATCGGTATTTTTCCGGTTATTGGGCTGCCTTTACCATTAGTTTCCTACGGTGGCAGCGCGTTAGTGGTTGAGTTCTTCCTTCTAGGTTTGGTCAGCAATATTTATAGCGCATCTAGGCGTTCTCAAAGCTCGCTAACTTCAAACGAGGTTATGCTAGAAAATCGACCCAATCCCCGGGTTTATATATAAATTTATGTTTTTTCAATATTAAAAAGTCAAACTCACGGCCTATCTTGATAAGTTTTTTACCATATACAGCTTTTTTAGCCTGAATCCGGCTTTTCTATAGTAGGCGATAGTTCCCCAAGCTGCTATAACCGCAATTCTATTCAAGCCAAATTCTTGTTTGGTGATTTTTTCAGCTTTTTTAATCAGTTGCTTGCCCAAACCCTTGTGTTGAGAGGTGTGTTTTTCGGTTTTTCCAATTGGCGCCACTTTACCATAACTGTGCAGTTCTCTAATTATCGAACATGCTTGTAATTCTTTAATTAAAGCTTGCCCCGGTTTTCTTAGTCTCAAAAAAGCGTGCAGTTTTTTATTTTTGCCGCTTACTGCTTGTAAAAAAATTTCTTTCCCCCCTGATGCTTGATAGTCAATACGTTCAATTTTTATTTTTTCATTATCAATTTTTGCAAACCTTCCTACCTCCCGACAACGAATACAACAACACTGAATTTTTCTTGATTTTAATTTTTGTCTTAAATTCGGTATGTCCGGGCCTGCTTTAATTGAAACCGTGGGTATATCTCTGATTAATCTAGTAATTCTTACGTATTCCGGAATCATCTTCTTAATCTTTAAAAGCAAGCTTTCCAACTTTTCATTAGTGTATGGCCGATATTTACCCCGCCGCCATAATCGATACAAGGGAGCGTTAGCCACCACAACGCAAGGATATATTTTTAACATGTCAGGCTGAAAGTCTTGTTTATGGAAAAGCTGTTTAAACATTTCCAGATCCTTTTTTTCAGTCCAGCCAGGTAAACCCGGCATCATGTGGTAATTAATTTTATACCCCAAATCTTTCATCAATTTCGTGGCTTGTTTTGTTGCTTGCACCCCGTGACCTCGTTGACTCTTCTTTAGATTCCGATTAAAGATTGATTGGACTCCAATTTCAATTCTTGTTGTGCCCATTTCCCTATATTTCAACAATTCTTTTAAATCAAGAGTGTCAGGCCGAGTCTCCAGGGTTAAACCCACTATTCTTTTAGCCGCGGTTATGTTAGCGGTTTTTTCCAGCTCCAATTTTTTCTTTATTTGTTCAAAGCTTAAACTCAAGGGAATCTGTTTTTTTCCTTTGTTTGCCCAAACATTAGCGGCTCGATAACAGTTAGCCACAAACCAAAATTGATATTTTTTGGGCAAGTGAGCAAAAGTACCGCCCATTACTATTAATTCGATTTTTGATGTGTCGTGTCCGTTATACTGTAAAATTTCAATCCTTTTTTGAACTTGTTTAAAAGGCCGAAACCCCAACCTAATCGCTCGCATAACCGCTGGCTCATTAGACAAATAACTTTTTGGCATACCTTGTTCATCTGGACAATACAAACAATTATTTTTACAAGCATAAGGCTTAGTTAAAACCGCGACCACACTTACTCCAGACAAGCTGCGTACTTTTTTTTGAATCAATAAATTCTCTAGCCTTTGGTCCGCCTTCAATTTACCCGCCTTTAATAATTGATTATAGCGATTTCTTATCGCTTCGTTTCTTGGCGTGTCTATTCGGTATTTTTTTGCTGTATCAAGCTTTAGCTTTTTAAGCGTTTGCTCGTCGGCATGTTCAATCTCAGAAATTTTAGTTATTAAATTATCCAAAGCCTTTTTTATCATTGCTAAATATGTTATTTTAAGCTGATCAATCAAATTAACATTAATTTTTGGAAACCATCAATTCATGTCTTGCTCAAACCAAACAATTTATCACAAAACCGTTCAAGGTTATGATCTGACCGCTCAAGCTTTTAGCCAAACCCGTGACTATTTTTGGTCTGATCTTGCTTTTATTAAGCATTATTACGGCAAAAATGACAAGCTCTTGGATTATGGTTGTGGCAATGGCCGGCTAATTGACTTTTTAAAACCTTTGCCTGAAAATTATTTAGGGGTTGATGCCTCCCGAGCAATGTTAAAGCAAGCTCAAAAAAAATATCCTGACTATGTTTTCGGAAAAGTTCACTACTCGGGTCAAACTTTAACCAAAATCAAGCAAAAGTTTGATTTAGCGGTTAGTCTTGGGGTTTTTCATCATTTCCCGGCCGGTCCAACGCGCCAACTGATCCTTAAAAGATTAGTAAATCTTTTAAAGCCAGGTGGTTTCCTAATCATCACTGTTTGGAGTTTAAAAAAATTAAAACCCGCCTACCAAAAATTATTCTTAAACCAAAAGCAAGCTTACATACCTTTTAAAGACTCAACCGGCAAAACTCTTTTTAAGCGCTTTATTTATAATTGGAATGCTTCCGAATTGGCTTGTTTCATTAAAAACCGAGGTCTAACAATAGTTAAAAAAGGCGTAACCAAGAGAAACAATCTGCCGGCTAATTTATTTTGTATTGCCAAAAAAACAAAATCTGGATAAAATAATCGGCTTACCTAAAATTTAACTGATTATTGTAATGGATTTTTTGCTCAACTTACCGTTTTTAAAAACCTCAAAAACTTACTCAATTATTGAGAAGTTAAATCAAAGTTATTTTAGCCGTTTAAAAATCATTACCCAAGGCGGTAAAAATTCGCAACACCAACTGCCTAGCTGGGAAATTGAAAAAAAGATCCTTTTTTTAAGTTATTGTTTTCATCAAAACCTTAGCAACGCGATTCAAAAAAGCAACTTCCTAAGCGAAGAAGAAAAATACCGCCAAAGATATCTGGATTCCATCCCGCAAATGTATCCAGAATATACTTACATGGAGCTGGAAGAAGAAAAAAACAAAGTCAAGCAAAAACCGGCTGAAGAAATTAGAACCGAGCTGCGCTCCATTAAAGAAAAGTATCTTGAAGCCGATGTTAATGAGCGAGAAGTTATCAAAAAAGCTTTTCCGGAAAACATTCAAACTTTAGAGGGTAAAACCCAAGACAAATTACACAAATTCCTGGTTTCACAAAATGAAATCTTAAACTGCGGTATTGATCAAATTTTTGCCAATCTTGTTTCCAAGGGCTTTGCGACAAAGACCAACGGCGCTATTGCCATCACCGAACAAGGTTTGGAAGTCGGGGAGTTGTTGTGGTATTTATATCGACCCAAAAAAATCTTTATCCCTAACCGCTATGTTCAGCTTTTTGGCGAAAAACCAACCGATGCCAACCGAGAAGTTGAGCAGTCTTTAATCAAGTTGGAAAAACAAGCCCTACCCCATTTATTAGTTAAATTTAAATTTTTTATTTTTAATTTAACCATTTTTTACTTAATCCTAAGTTTGAGTTTTGTATTGATATATTATTTTCCTCTCAGCTCCTCTATTGATCAAAATGCGTTCAGTTATAACTTTCAAGATTCAACCGAGTATCAATTTTTACTCACTGTTATTAAAATCCTGTTTTTACTACCCGGTATTCTCTTCTTTTTGAATTTATTGATTAGCTTTTTTTATCGCCGATTTATTCTCACCGGTAAATTTGAAAAGGTGGAAAGATTAATCAATGAATTCTATATTCACGGAGCCGAGCTGCAAAAATAATCGTTTTATTGTAGTATTTTTGACAATTTTATTTAGATCAGCTATCTTATAATCACAAAAAGATCAATAAGACTTAATCGACCAGCAATGATTGCCAGCAAAAATATGCGACAATTGGTGAAAATCATCGTGTTGACCCCATAAGGTGGTTAGTTTTGCTGTGTAAAGCTGACCGCCTATCCGGCGGTTTTTTTAATTTTTTACAGCTCTTTACACATTATTTAAACTAAACTCGCGATACGGTACGATTTTCTGCTAAAATTAAACATTAATCATATCAAAAAAATCATGAAAAAACTTGACCCACCCTATCCTTACGCCTACTTTGAGGGCAAAGTCACCAAGCTGGAAAAGGCCAAAATTCCTATTACTGTTAAGGCTTTCCAATATGGACAAGCAATCTTTGCAGGTATCAAGGGCTATTATGAACCTGTGAGCCAAACCGTTAATGTTTTTCGTCTTCAAGATCACTATAATCGTATGCTGGACGCAGTTAAAATCATTCCTTTTAAGTGGAATATGAGTTATGCTGAATTTAAAAAGATCATCACCAATCTAACCAAAAAGAACCAAGTTAAAACTAATTGTTATTATCGACCCAATGTCTATTCAGCCGACCCGACCATTGTTCCCACTTTTACTCGGGCTAATGATCAAATGTCAATCTATATGCAGCCGCTGGGGGAATATTTAGACACCAGCAAAGGCATAAAAGTCATGGTTTCCAGTTGGTTAAGAACTCCTGATAATTCCATTTCCGTGAAAGCCAAAGTCACCGGGCTCTACGTAAATTCCTCCTTAGCTAAATATGAAGCCACCAACAACGGTTACGATGATGCTATTTTGATGAATCCCGATGGTAGCGTTTGTGAGGGTAGCGGCGCCAATATTTTTATGGTTAAAAATAAAGTTTTGTACACTCCGCCGCTTGAAGCCAACAACCTAGCGGGTATAACTCGAAGAAGCATCCTTCATCTAGCTCAAAACGAGCTTGGTTTTGAAACGCAAGAACGTAAATTTGATCGTTCTCAGCTTTATGCTAGCGATGAATTGTTTTTTACCGGTACCGCCGCTCAAGTTAGTTGGATTAAATCGGTTGATCAAAGGTTAATAGGCAATGGTAAGCTTGGGCCTATGACTCGCAAAATCAAAGATTTATTTTTTAATATCGTGCAAGGACGCGATCAAAAATATGCCTCATGGCTAACGCCAATTAGGGTTTCAAAATAATTATCAATTAAGTAAATATTTTCCATGAAAACTAGATCTAATCAAATAAAAAAAGGAGTTGATTGTACCGCCAATCGAGCTTTGCTGTACGCAACCGGTGTGAGTAAAAATCAAATGAACCGGCCTTTTATCGGAGTTTGTAGTTCTTTCACCGATTTAGTTCCGGGCCACATTAACATGCGCTCTTTGGAAAGGAAAATCGAACAAGGAGTTTGTTCCGGCGGCGGTGTCCCTTTTTTATTCTCGGTGCCGGGCATTTGCGACGGCATTGCTATGGGTCATGGCGGCATGCATTATTCTTTGCCCTCCCGTGATTTGATCGCCAATATGGTTGAGTCCATAACCAACGCCCATCAATTAGATGGTTTAGTGTTGCTTACCAATTGTGATAAAATTACCCCTGGTATGTTGATGGCCGCAGCTCGGTTAGACTTGCCCACGGTTGTTGTTACCGCAGGACCAATGCGTTCCGGCCTTTTTCAAGGGCAAAAAAAACTTTCTTTAGTGCGAGACACCTTTGAATCAGTAGGTAAATATTATGCTGGTAAAATATCCAAAGAACAAGTAGAAGCAATCGAGTGCGAAGCTTGCCCCGGCGGAGGTTCCTGCCAAGGGTTATACACAGCCAACACTATGAATTGTTTAACCGAGGTAATGGGCATGAGCTTGACCGGCTGCGCTACTGCTATGGAATCTTCTGCTAAAAAAGCCCGCCTTGCTTACGAGTCCGGAGAGCGGGTTGTTACTTTGGTTAAAAAGGGCTTGACTGCCAGGAAAATTCTCAATAAAAAGGCCATTCGCAATGCCATTCGCGTTGATCTAGCCTTGGGCGGTTCAACCAACACCACTCTGCACATCCCGGCCATAGCTCACGCCGCCGAAGTACCGATTGACTTAGAGGTTTTTAACAAAATTAGCCATGAAATTCCCCAAATCACTTCCCTTAGACCCGGCGGAGATTACATGATGGAAGATCTGGAAGCTGCTGGCGGCATTCCCGCGGTTTTAAACCGTCTTCAATCCGACATCGAAAGTAACCCTACTGTAAATTTAAGCTCAACTCAGGCTATTGCAAAACAATCTCCTGTGTTTCTACCAGACGTTGTTCGTTCGAAAACAAAACCGTATCGCAAACAAGGGGGTATTTTTATTCTTAAGGGTAATTTAGCCGAACAAGGCTGTGTGATTAAAGTGGGCGCTATTTCAAGCAATCTTCAACGTTTTTCTGGCAAAGCAAAAGTTTTTGATGGTGAAGGCCAAGCCATGCAAGCGTTTAAACAAGACCAAATTAAAGCCGGCGATGTCTTGATCGTACGATATGAAGGCCCCAAGGGCGGTCCTGGCATGCGAGAGTCTTTGGCGTTAACCGCAGCCATTTCTGGCAAAGGCTTGGGAGACAAAATTGCCTTAATTTCTGATGGTCGTTTTTCAGGCGGCACTCGTGGAATTAGCATAGGTCATGTTTCCCCCGAAGCTCAACAAGGCGGCGTCATTGCCTTAATCCAGAATGGCGACTTAATCAAGATTGATTTACCGAAAAGAAAAATCAATGTTCAAGTTAGCAAAGCTGAATTAAACAAAAGAAAGCGGAAATGGCTACCGCCTAAATCCAAATTTAAATCAGGCTGGTTAGCTCAATACCAACAATTGGTAACCAGCGCTGCTCAAGGAGCGGTCTTAAAAAGCCAATCCTAATTATTATTAACCATTAATCTTATAACTTACCTATGACTGGCGCCGATATTTTATTAAAATCTCTGATTAAGGAAAAAGTAGATTTAATTTTTGGTTATCCGGGCGGCAAAACCATTGCCTTACATGATAAACTTAAAGATTATCCTCAGATTAAGCATATTTTGCCTCGTCACGAACAAGGAGCCGCTATGATGGCTGACGCTTATTATCGCGTTACCGGTCGCCCGGGCGTATGTCTAACCACATCCGGTCCCGGGGCCACTAATTTAATAACCGGGGTTGCCAATGCTTACATGGATTCGGTGGGCATGGTAGCCATTACCTGTCAAGTTGATCGGGATATGGTCGGCACAGACGCTTTCCAAGAGGTTGATATTACCGGGATTACCCAACCCATAGTCAAGCACAATTATTTTGTGGAAAACGTCAAAGAATTGCCGCAAACCATAAAACATGCTTTTCATTTAGCCTCCACAGGTCGACCCCGGCCAGTGCACATCGATATTCCCGGCGATATTTTCAAACAAAATCTCAAGGAGTTTAATTATCCTCAAAATATTAATCTACCGGGTTATCAACTGCCTAAAGAGCCAAAGCAAACAAGCGTTGATCAAGCGGTTGATTTAATCAAAAAATCAGCTCGCCCGGTTATTATTGCCGGTCACGGGGTTTTAATCGCTCGAGCTTGGACCGAATTGAAACAATTGGCTGAAACCTCGCAAATTCCGGTTATTTCCACTCTCTTAGGTATTGGATCTCTGCCTCAAAGCCATCCATTATGTATTGGCATGCTTGGAATGCACGGTATGGCTTGGGCAAATTATGCGGTTCATAACGCTGATCTGATTATTGGTATTGGCTTGCGTTTTGATGATCGCATTACCGGTAAAATTGATGAATTCGCTCAAGACGCTAATGTGATTCACATAGATATCGATCCGGCCGAAATCGGCAAAAATACTTTGGTTGATGTTGCTTTGCCCGGAGACTGTAAACAAATTCTTAAACGTTTGAATCAAAATCTTCCGGCCAAAAAACATGAACGCTGGTTGGCTAAAGTTGCCACCTGGAGCCGAGATCATCGACAATCTCTGGTTAAGAAAGCCACCCGCGCCCAAAAAACCAAACACTTAATGGCTCAAGACATTATCAAAGAAATCGATAAACAAACCAAAAGCCAAGCCGTTATCGCTTCTGATGTTGGGCAAAACCAAATGTGGGCCGCTCAGTTTTACAATTTTCAAAATCCCAATCAGCTTCTCAGTTCCGGGGGTTTAGGCTCAATGGGCTATGGTTTACCCGCCGCTATTGGCGCTCAATTTGCCGATCCCAGGGCTCAAGTCTGGGCTATCGTGGGCGATGGCGGCATTCAAATGAATATTCAAGAGTTAGGCACTATCATGGAGCACCAGTTGCCAATTAAAATAGTTCTGCTTAACAATGGTTATTTGGGTATGGTCAGACAATGGCAAGAAATGTTTTTCAAAAAAAATTATTGCGCCACCAAACTGGTTAACCCAAATTTTATCGCCTTAGCTCAAGCCTATAACATCAAGGCTGAGCGAGCCGCGGATTGGCCAAAAGCCCAAAAAATTATAAAACAAGCGGCGCTAGATAAAAAACAAAGCTTTTTCATGGAATTCATTATCGGAGAAGAAGATTGCGTTTTTCCTATGGTACCGCCTGGCAACAACCTTAAAGATACCATTATTAAAAGAAATCAATAATCATGACCACAAGAAATCAACAAATTGTCATTCTTCAAGTTCAAGATCAACCCGGAGTTTTAAGCAGGGTTGCTTCCCTTTGCCGAAGAAGAAGATTCAACATAAAAAGTTTAACCGTCGGCACCACGCATAAAACAGGGATTTCACAAATAACCATGGTTTTCTGGAAGGAAGAAGCTCGAATAAAAAATATTGTCAATCAGCTCAATAGCTTAATCGAAGTTCTTGAAGCCGAAGTTGTTCACCCAAAAGATGTTATTGACAAAGAACTGGTTTTATTAATTGCCAAAAAAGACCAGCTTGAAGAGTACATTTTCAAAAAATGCACAGTTAACGATATAAATGTTAGAATCATCAATGAAATTGACGGCAACCCCGTTTATGAATTATTAGGACAAGGCGGCGCCATTGAAAAACTGCTCCAAGGCATTGATATTCAAAAAAATGTTATAAAACTGGTTAGAAGCGGTTTAATCGCTTTAAAGCTTTAAAAATATATTTATGCTTACTCAATTGATTAAAAAAAATCGTTCTTATCGTCGCTATCACCGGGCAAAAATCGACCGCTCCCTACTCAAAAAATTGGTCAACCTGGCCAGGCTTTCCGCTTCCTCTCGAAACCTGCAACCACTTCGTTATTATTTAAGTTGGGACAAACAAACCAATGCCCGGATTTTCAGTTGCTTGGGCTGGGCTATGAATTTAAAAAACTGGCCCGGTCCTCAAGCCGAGCAAACTCCTTCTGCTTACATTATTATAAATTATGATCAAGAAATCGCTCATCCTTTAGGCGCTAATGTTAATTTTGATATCGGCATAGCCGCTCAATCAATTCTATTAGGCGCAGTGGAGCAAGGTTTAGTTGGTTGTATGTTAGCTTCCATCAACAAACCAAAGCTGGCTAAACTACTTAAAATCCCATCAACTTATGAAATCGGTCTGGTTGTTGCGCTTGGCAAACCCGGAGAAAAGGTTGTTTTAGAAAACATCAAAGCGAGTCAGTCAACCAAATATTACCGAGACAAAAACGATCATCATCATGTTCCCAAAATTAGACTTCAAGATTTAATCATTAACCCAAAAAAACATGGCAAAAATTAATTTCGGCGGCGTTGAAGAAACTGTCGTCACCCGAGAAGAATATCCTTTAGAAAAAGCTCGCCAAACCCTCAAAAATGAAACTATCGCGGTCATTGGCTACGGCGTCCAGGGTCCGGGCCAAGCTTTAAACCTGCGCGACAACGGCTTTAACGTGATCGTGGGTCAGCGCCGCGGCGGAGACTCCTGGGAAAAGGCCAAACAGGATGGCTGGGTCCCAGGCCAAACTCTTTTTGAGATCGAAGCCGCTTGTGAAAAAGCCTCCTTTATTATGTACTTGCTTTCCGATGCCGGGCAAAAAGATCAATGGCCCGTGATTAAAAAATATTTAACTCCCGGCAAGACTTTGTTTTTTTCTCATGGTTTTTCAATCGCTTACAAAGAGCAAACCGGGGTTGTGCCGCCAAAAAACATCGATGTTATTTTAGTAGCGCCAAAAGGCTCGGGTTTAACGGTACGGCGTAATTATCTGGAAGGTAGTGGCATTAACAGCAGCTATGCCGTGTATCAAGATTATACCGGTAAAGCTGAAGAAAAGGCCAAGGCTATCGGTATCGGCATCGGATCCGGCTATTTATTTCCCACCACCTTTGAAAAAGAAGTTTACAGTGATTTAACCGGGGAGCGGGGGATTCTGCTTGGCGCCTTAGCCGGAGTCATGGAGGCTCAATACAATGAATTGAGAAAACATGGCCATAGTCCCAGCGAAGCTTTTAATGAGACGGTTGAAGAGCTTACTCAAAGTCTAATCAAACTAGTGGGAGAAAAAGGCATGGATTGGATGTATGCCAATTGTTCAACAACGGCTCAGCGAGGAGCGCTGGATTGGAAAGATCGTTTCAAAGAGGCGGTGGAGCCGGTTTTTGCAAAGCTTTATCAAAGCGTTAAACAAGGCACGGAAGCGGAAATCGTTTTAGATAAAAATAGCCGACCTGATTATCGAGAAAAACTCAATCAAGAATTAAAAGTCATGCATGATAGTGAAATGTGGCGAACCGGAGAGCAAGTGCGCAAACTTCGACCAGAAAACTGGAAAAAAGAGGCTTAAATGACAAAACAAAATCAGGCTTTATTGTTAGAATTAAAAAACGTTCAAATCAACCTTAATGGTCGGCCGGTTTTAAAAAATATCAACTGGGCTGTTGCTCAAAATCAACACTGGGCGATCATTGGCCCCAATGGTTCGGGCAAATCTACTCTAGCCCGGAGTCTTTGGGGCGCGGTGGACCCAAACCGCGGCCGGATTATTCTTCATTTTGCTAAAAACAACCCCGCTATTCCTGCTTTCCATAAAGCCAAAATCGGCTATGTCGGTTATGAACTAGCTCAAAATTTAATCCAAGAGCAAACTTTCCAGGACCAATATCGATCTTTTCAAGGCAAACCTCATGCTGCGGTTACTCAAGCTCAAACAATTATTAAAGCTAATAATCCGCGCTTAAAAACCCATGAATTCGACCAATTGATTCAGGAGCTTGGCATCAAGCATTTATTGGCTAGCGATTTGCGCTCATTGTCAAGCGGTGAACTTAAAAAGGTTTTACTAGCCAGAGCTTTGGTAAAAAAGCCAAAAATTTTAATTCTGGACGAGCCTTTTGATGGCTTAGATCAATCTAGTCAAAAACAATTTACTGATTTAATCAATCGTTTAACAGTCGATAACAAGTTCCAATTAATTTTAATCACCCACCGAGCTCAAGAGCTTCCACCTGCCATCACCCATGTTTTAGTCTTAAAACAAGGCCGAATAAAACTGCAAACAACAAAGATCAAAGCCGCTCAAAATCAAACCTTGCGACAATATTTATCTACGAACCAAACCGATTTTAGCTTTAACCTTGATGCGAGTTTCCAAAAATTAATTTATCGCTATTATTCTAAGAAAATCAAACAAGCGCCTGATTATTATGTTAGGATTCAAAAAGCGACTGTTTTTTATGGCGGAGAAAAAGCTCTAGACCAAGTAGATTTTGTGTTTAAGAAAAATCAAAATTGGTTAATACAAGGCCCTAACGGTTCCGGCAAGTCAACCCTGGTTAAGCTGATTACCGCTGATCACACCCAAACATACGCTAATAATATTTGGATCTTTGGTCAAAAACGAGGCACGGGCGAATCTATTTGGCAAATCAAGCAAAATATTGGTTTGGTTTCCGGTGATTTACAGTTAAGTTATACAAAACCCATTACCGCCCTGGAAGTCGCTCTCTCTGGATTCTTTGATTCCATAGGTCTCTACCGGCAAGCTAACAACAATCAAAGAACTCGCGCTCGAGCTTGGTTTGCTCTTTTTAACCTAAAGGATCTTAGCCAAAAGCGCTTTGATCAATTATCCAATGGTCAAAAAAGAATGGTTCTAATAATTCGAGCTTTGGTGAAAATGCCATTGTTGTTGATTTTAGACGAGCCGGAAACCGGGCTAGATCTTTTTCATCGTCAAAAGCTTTATTCCGTAATAAATCAAATCGTCGACCAAACCCCGGTAAATTTATTGCTTGTTTCTCATTATCGCGATATAAAGCTTACTTGCTTAACCGATTATTTACAGTTAAACAAGGGTCGGATTGTCAGATCGACCTAGATTCTTCGGTAATTTTTTAAGTTAAATTTTGAAAACTTAGCTCGGTTTTAATATAATATCCGGTAAGAACCCGGTTTGTTAACTCAAATTAACCCGGTCATTTTTTGAAATTTGTGTTCTTATTTCAGCTAATAATTAAAAATTATCCTTGTATGCCTAAAAAAATTATTCAAACCTCCAAAGCGCCTAAGGCCATTGGGCCCTATTCCCAAGCAGTCCTAGCCAATGGCTTTGTGTTTCTTTCCGGTCAAATAGGATTAAAACCGGATGGTAATCTAACAACCGGAGGGGTTAAAGAGCAAACCCAACAAATCATGAAAAACTTAAGCGCTATTCTGAGTCAAGTTGGTTTAAACTTTAACAACCTGGTTAAAACCACAATTTTTTTAACCGATTTAGCTAACTTCGATTCGGTTAACCAAATTTATGGTCAATACTTTCCTAAACAACCGCCAGCCCGCTCCACCGTAGAAGTAAAGGCCTTACCAAAAGGGGCTTTGATTGAAATTCAAGCTATTGCTCTTGACTTTAATCAACCTACCGGGTAAACTATTATAATCTAAGATCGTGATTATGGTTAGAGCGATTACTGCTGATTCGGCAACCATTGAAGCCAACGTTCTTTATTAACTGATGCCAGCGATAGTTTAGATTTATTCGATAATATTTTCGGTTCATTTGCATTAGCTCAGCTATCCACGGATGAACTTAATGATTACGGCGATTGGTTTTATGTTCATGAAAGTGGCGCTGGCTGTACTTGGCAAGGCGCTTAATTAAACTTTATAAACTTTTTATAAAGTCACCCAAAATTAAGATATAAAAAAACAGAAAATAAAAATTATTAAATTTGACAAATACTTTTTGAAAGTTTAAGATAGCTTGAACTGTACAACCTATTCGATTTATAAAACCAAGGTTAATTTTTTTTATTAAAAATTAAAAAGTTTTAAATTATTTAAATAAGTAATCTAAATTAAATGATAATCAAAAAAAATTACAGGAGGGGACGAGTATTCAAAATGGTTAAAAGTTGGTCAGCTGCTATATTGGCGTTGGCTATGATTTTCCAATTAGCCACGCCGGTTTTAGCCACTGGTTCGGTCCCGGAAGAAGCAGAATCCGATTCACAATCAGACCAAGAAGAAGCTCAAGAGCAACAAGAGAATCAAGCCGAGGAAGATTCATCAGAGAACGAACAAGATCAAGATTCTCAAACTGAATCTTCCGAATCTGATCAAGAATCAATTGATCAAGATCAAACTCAGGAACCAGAAGAACCAGAAGAACAAGAAGAACAAGAAGAACCAGAAGAACCAGAGCAAGCGGATCAAGAAACAAACTCTGAAGAGGCTGAGCAATCTGCTTCTCAAACTTCAGACCAAACTGAAAACGACCAAACAGACCAAGAATCAAGTCCTGAAGCTACTCCCGATCAGAATTCTGAACAAAAAGAGCAAAAAGACCAAACTGAAAAAGCTGAAACATCGTCAGAGCAAGACTCTTCTCAAACCGCTGATGCCGATGCTGATGAACAAATCCAAGCAGTTTCCGAGCAATCAGAACCAGAACTGGAAGAGGAGACCACACCAACAGGTGATGTTTGGCAGGAAAACTCCGATAGTTCAATAACCACTCTGGAACCTGTCTCTATTGACACCAAATACTCTTATAAAGATTCAGGTTTTGAGCTTGAATTCAGTCATCTTGAACAACCCGGTAAAATCACCATTCGTGAGTTTACGCCAAATCAGGACTTGCAAGCTTTAGGCAATAAAGCCTGGGAGGTTACCTCCACTATGCCCAACGGCAGCTTTAAATACGACTTAAAAATTCCTTATGAAGATGCTGACGATGAAGACGAACTTGATGTGGTTTACAGTGAGGAGGAAAAAGGCGACAAGGATTACGAAAAAAATGATTTTGAAAGAGTTGAACAGGAAAAAGAAATCAAAAAGGATAAAAAAGTTATTAAAATTAAGGGACTTGATCATTTTACTATATTCCTAATAACCAATCAGGAAGCTGATTATACCGGAACGCCTTGGATAGAGCAAAGCGACAGGGGCTTTAAAGACGGAACTGTGCATTATCCTGAATTTACCGATGCGGGCGAAACCGCGACCTGGGAGTTTGATTCAATTGATGCTGGATTATACAAAGTTTACATAAGTTGGACCACCAATCAAAACCGACCGACTAATTCGCCCTTTACCTTAACAGATTCAGCTGGGACAGATTATAATTTTTTTGTCAATCAGGAAAAGCTAGCGGATCAATCAACAGACGGTACGCCGGGTCAATGGTCGGGCTGGTTTGAATTAGATCAGGGAAGCGGTCCATTTTCTTTAAACGATAATTCAAAGTTGGTTTTAACCACGGTTGATAACAGCGGTGATGACGCTCATGTAATAGCCGATGAGGTTTTGCTAGTCGGTGTTGATATTGATGATATTCCACAACATTACGGTTACAATGAAGATAACGGCGATGATTATGCGACTCCGAGACCCGATGTTGAAATCGCCTGCGGCGGAACAACCAACATAAATTCTGTTTCGGTTCATTGGAGCGATGTTTCCGCAGGAGATTCCGAAATAAAATATCAAAGACAGTACATGAAACCCGGCAGCTCCTCCTGGCAAGGCAATGAAATTTATTCCAGTCCATACACTAATTACAAAACATTTTCCGGGGCAACTGGCGTGGAAGGAGAATACAAAACCAGGGTCAGAGCCTTTTTAGATGCGGATAATGATAATGTGCTGGATTCTGATGAAGAAGCCGCAACCAGCGATTGGAGCGACGAATGCAGTATAACCTATACTAAAAATCCCATTGTGAAAAATTTAAGTTTTGAAGAACCTGATGGAACGGTTTTATCCTGCGGCGCTGCAAGCGATAGTGAAAACATAACCGTTAACTGGACAGGCATAGCGGGAGCAAATCCTATCGATTACTATCTTTACAGCATTGATTATTCAAGCGATGGGATAAATTTCACCGACCATTGGGAAACAACGGTTAGCGATCCTTATTTAAGTGGCTCTTTTGCTCCAAACGGCGAAGGCTTAAGAAGAATCAGAGTTAAAGCTTTTGACTCCGTCGGCAATGAGTCAGAATGGAGCGATTATTGCGAAATTTCTTATAATAAAAACCTGGACAATACCGGCAGTATTCATGTAAGTTCCTATAAATGCCCGTCTTCGATTGGAGCCTCTTTAGCTGACCCGGCTACAAAAAATAATTTTAAACCTGACGATTCAGGCAATACTAGCCAGGACTTAAACGCCCTTAATTGCCAACTTGAAGACGGTTATGGCATCGGTCATCTTGGATTAAACGTTGATTCCCCCGTTCCAACCGGCGGGGAAAGCGCTCAAAGAGTTGGCTCGACCGGAGACACGACTACAGGGGTTTTAACCGCTGATCTGGCAGAGGGCGATTACATTTTTGGAGAAATTGATTCAAGCAATGTCTGGGTGGATGAAAGCAATGTTTTAGGCTTTGCCTGCAACGGCTCCAATCCTAACGGCTACCGCGACAACAACGCTGAACTGGTAACCATTTCCAACTCCGGGGATATTTATTGCAATCTATACAAAAAAGCGGATTTGCAAGCGCCGGTTTTATTGGGTAGCAATGCTGAAAGTCAATCTTCAAGCTACGATGAAGGCAATCCAAGTCCAAACACCACTCCGAATAACTTAGATATCGCCTGTAGTGATGTTTCAAATCCTTTTATAGCTGATTCCAATGAAAGATATGTCAGTAATTGGACCGAGGTTTCGGGAAACAATGTAAAGTATATAAGACATAATGTTCGACCGGACGGCAGCCACCTTTTATTGGGTCAAAGCTCTAGAATAATCACTGTAGATCCTAATGATTTAAGCGAAATCGCTCGTTTGACCGATTCCTATCAATACAACCATTCAAACGGCTGGGGCACTTTCGGCGGTGGCGAAGGTCAATACACTACTCAAGTTCGAGCTTTTGAGGATGCAAATAATAACAATAAATACGACCTTGGAGAAACAATTTCGCCTTGGAGCAACACCTGCAGTTCGGTTTATGACCTAACCGCTCCTGTTGTAACTTGGGTTAACCCTTTAGACGGCGATACCATTACTGATCCGACCACTCTAACCGCCACCTGCGAAGGCGGAGACACTGAATCAGAATACGTTAATTTTTGGTGGTACAAAGCGGACGAAGGCCAAACTATAACCGATGCCAATAGCATCCTGCCTTATCAATATCATTATGTAAGGAGAAATAACCCTAACGGAGGAAGCGTTAATGGTAATGAATTTTCTTGGCAACTGGATGTTGGCGACGAATCGGTTATTCAAGATCCTTATGATTGGGACGGAGGGTGGAGACTTCGGGCTGCCTGCAAAGATAAAGCCGGAAATTACGCCCATAGCGAAATAAATATTACTGTCGAATCTACCAGGAAGCTTGCAACCACTTGGTATGCTTCCATGATCCCGAATTTTGTAACTAGATTAAGCGATGCCGGCAACGGAGCCGTTAATATGGAATTTCACGAAAACCTTAATCCAGACGTTGCTTATTATCAATATCAATACCGAAGCGCTGATTTAAATGGCAGCAACCCGAATTTCGGCTTAGTTAACATGAATAACTATCCCGGAGGAGTAACTTGTAATCCGATTACTCATGTTTGTTATTGGAGCCCGGTTTTCAATGATGGTAAAATCAACATCCATAGGTTCCGAGCCGTTTATTCCGATAATTCAACTAGCGATTGGTCTAATTGGAATGATGTTTCTGAAGCTGATTTTGCCAACCTAAATCCTGATGATTTTAAATATGATGATTTTATAAACGGAACAGGAGTGTTTGCTTACGCTTCATACATTCCCGATAATGGTGGTTTTGGAATCAGGGAGCAAATTAACCCAACCTCTGAGATTACAAACTCAACCAATCCGCTTACCACCAGCGATCCAACCATTGATCTTGATTTTAACTCCTCTGATGCAGATACCCGGGTAAAAAATGTCAAACTTTATGTTTCAATTGATGGAGGGGCTTATAATCAAGTTGACTCGATGGATGCTAACACCGGTACTTTTAATTATAATTTTTCCAGCCCGGGCTCTTATTGCTTTCATACCCGCGCTGAAGATGTTGCTGATGATAGATTATTAGATGATGCTACCGGCAACATTGAAGCCGCCAAAGGTTGTGAATATCAAGTGACGTATTCTCCTCAAGCTATGCAATATGCTGATGTTACTGTTTGTAAACATGATAATCTTGGCAATGCTTTAACTGGCTGGGAAATGTCGCTAGAGTCAAATCAGGTATTGGCTCAAAGTATTGATGTCGGCTCTGATGGCTCAACAACCTCAGTAAACTTACCGGCTGGTGATTATGAAATTAGAGCAAGCGGAACTTATACTTTTTGGCCGGAACAACTACCCGATGCCGGAATTGCCGACGCCGGGTATTCATTAAGACCGCCCAATCATCCACATAGCTATCACGGTAATAATCATCCTACTTGGGTAAGCGGCGATGATTTAGGCGGAGGCTTCCGGTACTACCTAAAGCTAAGAATCAATAATCAGAATATCGATTGGGGAGCTTATAATGATAGTCATGAATACACTACCAACTATAATCATACCGGCGGCAATCTAGATTTTAATATTCTAGATAATGGTTACAGCGACAATGATGGCTCGTTTCAAGTTGAAATTTACTCTTTAAATCATGATTATTCGGGCAACACCGAAGGAGTTGAGGGTTGTGTGGATTTCGTGGATGTCCCTTACGGAAGCTACCACCTAACCGAAACAATCATTAATGGTTGGGAATTTATAGAACTACGGGAAGATACAAGCTTTTCCAATGGCGATATGGTTACCATAGATAGCCCCAATCACGAATTTAACTTTGTTAATCAAGAAATCATCAGTTCAATTGCTCCTGCTCCAGTATCAACTGGCCCATATTATCCTATCCTAGAAATGAACTATGGCGATCGTTACACAGATGATCGGGATGTGATTTTAGATCTGTATCCGCCGGATGATTTCACGCCCACCCAGGTTATTTTTTCTCAAGAATATGATTTTAGCGATGCTCAATGGGTTCCTTATGTGGCCAGCTTTGGCGGTAGTTGTGAACATTATCATCCTTGCGGCCAGGAACACCATGCTACTTATTTTCATCTTTCCGGCGATCGAGATGAAAACAAAGCAGTTTATGCTAAGATGAGAAACGCTCAAGGCGTAGAAACCGAAATCGCGATTAACCATATTATTTTAGTTGAGGAAGGCGACGACCGAGCTGAAAATGACGACAATGATGATGACGAAGAAAACGCTTCCGACGCTGCTTCAACCGCAGCCGCTACTTATTACTCAACCGCTGGTTATTCTGCCGGAACCGGTAGTGGTGATTCATCTTTTTATGATACAGGCGATGATTCGGGCACAGACACACAAGGCTCAACCGAAACCGATCAGGAATTCACTGAAGAAACACAAGATCAAACCGATGAAGAATCTTCTGACGACGATCAAGCCAGCGGCGCTGACGAGCAAGAACTTAACGAAAAGTATGGTCAAGGCGAAGAAGAGAAAACACAAGACAATGACGATAATCGATCCCTAATTGGATCAATTTTCTGGCCGGACACATTAGCCGGTAAAGTCTTCTCGATTTTAATTATAACCGGAGCGCTTGGCGGATTGTTACTTTTAGCACGCAGAAAAAGAGAACCTGAGGAATTTTAAAACCCCGCGACTCCCAAAAACCGCAACCCCCAAAATTTAAACCCCGAATAATTTCGGGGTTTTTTCCTTTATAAACAGCCTTGTTTTCATGTTTTATTTGGCCTGGTTTACAAAAAAAATTTTACTCTTGCCTTGAGATTCTTTAAGATATATACTGATATTAAACATGAAAAACAATCAAAAACCGGAATCTTTACGGACCTTAACTTGCTATTGCTAATCAAGACTTGAGAGCAACGCGTTTTTTAACACGGATATGAAAAAAAAGAACAGACAAAAATAAAACAAACTTTTAGCTTATTGTTTCTTAAAACTAAAAATGAAATCAATAAATACAACAAAAATCAAACCAACAATCGCCCTAGTCTTTGCCTGGTTGGCGCTACCGCTTTTTACCAATGCTTATCTGGTTGTAACCGACGATAGCCGGCCCTTAACCGGCTTAAGCTGCACCGACCAAGGCGCGGAAAATTCCGAACAATGCTATAACGATTTAGATGACGCTATTGATGCGGCTCAAGCAGGTCAAACCATTATGGTTAAGCAAGGTGAATATACTGAACATTTGGAAATTGATAAACCTTTAAAGCTTGAGTGTGAAGATCAGGCTATTATCAAAAACGATGACGGTATTGGTATTTTAGTCAAGTCTCAAGAAGTGGAAATCAACAACTGTGAACTTGAAGGTTTTCAAAAAGCTATTGTTATTGAAAACCAAGAAGATGTTTATTCCGATATAAAAATTCTTAATAATAAAATTCATGATCTAAAAAGCTGGGATGAACCTGACAAAACTTTTTATTACGCCAATGATGCAATTGCTGTCGGTTATAATAGCGCTAGACTGGACGATTATTCCGGAGAAGATCAAGGCAATGAGCAAACCACTTATGATCGTTTAGAAATATCCGGCAACCATATTTATAATTGCTTTAATGGTATATCATTACGTTTTGTAACCTCGGGTGATTTTGTCAAAGTGGTTAATAATCAAATTCATAATTGTGCGGCTAAAGGTATTTTAGTGGATTCTTCCGGTTATATTGATATTTTAGCTAATAAACTCAAGAACAATGGCTTGGCTGGCATCTTTTTAGCTTCCACCGGGGATTATCCGGTTGCCAACCAGGCTGACTATGCGGCAAATGCTTTTTGGACGGCTGCCACCGGTTCTTTTAGCCCCAATGGTTTATATATCCAAAATAATAAATTTTTAAGTAATGGCGGTTGGGATCGAGAGGTGTTAAGCGATGGCACTCCTGATCTGTATCGAAATTCTATTGCCGGCAATGGTATTACGGTTATTGGAGCGGCTTCCTCAATTTATATAAATAAAAATTTTTTTCAAGGCAATGTTCGCGCTCTAACTAACATTACCAGCAGCTTAATCGATGCTTTGGGCAATGACTGGGGCGACAGTAGCGGCCCTCTGGATGATAATTTAGTGGATTTAAACAATGATGGCGCCCCTGACGATCCCGATGGCAGTTTTCCCCAAACCAATTCTGGTACCGGTGATAGAGTCAGCGGGGCTTTCGAGTATGACCTTGTTAATCTCCCCGAAATTCCTGGCCAGGTTGGTTGGGGCAGTAATGAGCCCGATCCTGGCTATGCCGGAGATGGCAGCGGAATCGAGGATTATATCACTTGCGCAGGCTATCTTAACCAAGACAACTCTTATCATAACCTCTGGGCTGATGCCGGCTCTGATTTTACTTATGAGCGACAGCTTTATTATAGTGGCAGCTTAATTGATACTTATGATCACAATGAGAATTATACCGGCCAGTTTACTCCGCTAAACCAACCAGACAATCCCAATGGCGGGCAAGGTCATTATTTTATTAGAGTTCGCGCCATTGACAGTGCCTCGAATAAATCGGTGAGTGATGATATGTGGGCAATAATCAAGCCAGAAGCTACCCAAGGCACCGGAACAACCACTGCCTGGTGCTCAATGACTATCGATACCATTAAACCCGGCGCTTTGTTTTCTTCAACCGAACCGGATCCCACGACCAGCTCTAACTTTGTTGTTAAACTTGAATTTCAAGAACAAGTTAGTGATTTAAAACAAGATGATTTTATCTTGAATAACTGCGCCTTAAAAAGCATTAGCACTCAGGATTATGTAAATTATGAACTCACAATTGAACCTCAAACAGAAGGTTTTTTGGAAATCGAACTCAAAGCCGATGCGGTTAAAGACCAAGCCGGCAACTCTAATGATTCAGCTTTTTACAGTCATACCTATAGTATACCGCCTCAAATTAACTTCACCGACGATATTGAAGCCGGGCCTGTTCAGGTCGAGCATGTTATGATTCAAGTAAACGACCCCAACCTGATTCCCAGCTCTCTTGTTTATGCTTTTAGCGTGGATCAAATTTGTGATGCCACAGATATTTATAATTATCAATATACAAATGGTCTGGCCTTTAGCCTTTCCGGCAATATTATGAATAATCACTATATTTGCGCTCGCGCTTCCGACACTTTCGGCAATATTGCTTATCAACCCAGTCAGAATCCATTAAACCTAACCGCCGGTATGGCTCCCATGCCTAAACCTAGCCCTGGTCCTTCCGCCTCACCCAGTCCAGAACCCAACGATCAGATTAATTACCAAAGCTTGATTCCTATTTTGGAAATCAATCAAGGCGATGCCAGTACCGATGATCGAGAAGTTGAATTGGAGATTTATCCTCCAGCCGGGTTTGAACCTTATCAAATGATGATTTCAAATAACATTTCCTTTTCTGATACCAGTTGGGAAGCTTATAGCAATTTTCGGGAATGGGAGTTAACTCAAGATCAAGAAGAAAAAGCCGTTTATGTTAAACTAAAGGATCCCCAAGGCAACATTACCGGTATCGCGGTTAATCATATTGATTATGAACCGGATGATTATGAGTACGAGTATCAAGATGATACCGAAGATGATCAAGCAGCTGATGATCCTCCTAATTATTATAAAAATGAAACCGATTCAAATTCTAATAACGACAACTCCAGCGGCTCGGGATTTGTAAGTTCCAATGTCCAAGACGACCAAGACTACGATACCAAGGTGCTAGAAGATTATGACCCCTATGAGGAAATGGAAAGCGAGCAATCTCAAAATCAAGAACCCGAGGACAAAGATATTTTATTATCTTCGGGTTATGAAGATGATGCAGCTAACGATCAAGAATTTCAAGATTTGGAACAGGAAGATGATAATAAAAAGTCTTTAATTGGCTCGATTTTTTGGCCCAACAGCTTACTAGGCAAAATATTTTCCTTGATTATGATTATTTCGGCCATTGCCGGACTGGTAGTAATCACCAAAAATAAACTTGATCAAATGGACGAATTAGATGAAGAGGTGGTTTAACCACAAATCAAGTTTTTTGTCGCCACCAAATTATTTTAGAATCTTTCTTGCTTATTTTAATCGATAAAAAAATAAAACCGATTAGTAAAATCAAAAAAGCTAAATAATTTAGCGGTGTTTTTAGCTGCAAAAATACATTGAAGCAAGCATGCAAAATAGAACCCAGGGTCAAGCCCTTTAGTAATATTAGGGTTTTGCCTTTTTTCTTAAATTTGCTTTTTCCCAAATAAAATCCAATTATTCCGGTAGCCACTACGTGTAAAAGCACGGTCGCCACCCCTCTCATTGTAGAGTTAAAAAATAATTCAGCTTGATCCAATTGATTAAAGAAATTAATAAAATACAAACTGTTTTCCGCAAAAGCGAAACCCAAGGCCAAAGTGGTACCGTAAACCACTCCATCAATGATCTGATTAAAAACTCTTTTTTTAAAAATTATTGTTTTTAATATAAAAAATTTGACTCCCTCCTCTAAAACGCCAGCTACAAAAAAAAGAAGCTGAGCCCTTATTATGGTTAGCTGATTCATAGCTTTATCGCTTGTTAAATATTCAAAAGTTAAACTGGTTTTGGCGTCCAATAATATAAATGAGGCGCCTCTTTTTAAAAGCATAATCAAAAATGCTGTAATTATTCCCCAAAAAAACAGCCTAAGCACCGTTTTCTTGGGCTCGGGTTCTTTTCGATCTTGATAAGAAAAATAAAGCAACCAAAAAAATACCGGCAAAACCGCGGTTATGATAAAAAATAATCCAACTAAAGCAAAATACTGCATTTTTTTATTTGTATTATTTAAACATTGTTTAAGTAATTATAACACAAAGCCATTATTTATTAAAAGTAATGTTTTTTGGCTTGGATTTTTTTAAATTATTTGCTATGTTTTAAAGCTGACCCACAAAAAAATAACCAACATAACTAATATATTTCTTCCAAGTCAATAATGGCAGCCAACCCTAATTCAAAATCCAACAAAATCAGAATCCGCAATACGCCCAAACCTTTAGCTGATTATCTTTTAAACACAATTGATCATTTGCTAAAAGTTAAGTTTGAGGTTTCCAATGGCATCGCTAACAAACGTGTTCGCATACTTGATCCGGTAACGGGCACCAAGGTTTTCATTGAAGCAGCTACTCAAAAAATATATTTGGACCTTGAAGCTCAAAATCGGGTACTAGGACAGGAAATTGTTGATAAAGAATTTAACCGAATTTACAACAAGCACATTCGGGATCATTTTCAATTACTAGATTTAAACAAAACAATTATTGATCAATTTGTCGATTTTACTCAAGGCTCGCCCATGAAAAACCATACTTTAAAAATTTTCTTAGGCACCTTAACCAAAAGCAATTACTCTTATTTCTTAAATTATGCTGAAAATAAATTAAAAAGCCAATTGGGCATGGCCGCGATTATTATTAATAACCGCTTTGTTAATGACACTGATTTTATAAGTTATCGACGTAAGATATTACGTTTTTACGATGAAGTGTTTGTTTTTAATCTGGAGGGCAGCGTGTTTGACCCTAGTCAAGCTTCAAGAGAAAAAAAAGAGGGGATCGTAGCCATTATTATGCTAAAAAAGTTTGCCAATCTTCAAGGAATAGCCTCGGTAAAATATGATGACGCGGTTAATATGGAAGAGGTTAAAAATAAAATTTTTCATCCTCAGTCCTTTAAACAAACTAATTGGCAATTACTCCAACCCCGAGACCCTTATTGGTTTCTTAAACATAAAGACACAACTGCCGAGGAAGAATTTATTCGCTATTGGGATCTAACCGACATTATGCCGATTTATAACCAAAACCCGATGAAAAAACAAGCTGGCCACAATTTGGAGCTAATGCTGCAAGGAGCAGCGGGCCGTTATGATATTTCCAGCGCCGCTTGCTTTGTAAATCACGACCCCAAAAGCCCTTTGAAGCCATTTTTAGCGGAGTGGAACTATTTTTTTCCCTTATACAATTATTTTATCGATTCTAAAAATTCAGTTACGGATTTAGATTTTTTGGAACGCAAACCCAACTTTAACCCTTTGTTTATCAGCGAAATTCGTCATAAAACCGCCCTGGAGTTTATTATCAATGGTCAAGGCAACCTTATTCAAACCATTGGCCCCAAAGACATCTTTTGTTATGTTTTTGCTATTTTACAAAGCAACCTATACCGAGAACGCTATCAAGAACAACTCCAGATCTACCTCCCTCGTATACCGGTTATTTCCAACAGTCAATTAATCAAAAATCTTATCAAAAAAGGTCGAGAGCTGGTTTCTTTGATGATTATCAACAAAACGGATTTTAATCGAACCAACTCAATTTTCCATTATCCCGATAAATGGGGGGTTAAAGTGGGTGGTAGCCAATCAAAAAGCCTTGAAGACTGGCAACTAACCCAAATAAATTATCAGAAAAACCAAAAAAAGGTTTATGTTAATCAAAATCAATATTTTCAAGGCATTGAACCTGCTATTTGGCAGTACCAGTTTGGTTCAGTCAATCTTCTTCCGGAATGGCTAAACTATTTACGCAAAACTAAAAAAAAGCTTAATGTTGATGACTTAAAATACTTTATGAAAATAATCGTTAGCGTAAAACAAATTATCAAAGTCAAAAAAGAAATCGACCGACTCATAAAAATTTTTCCTGTAGATTAATCTAGGGTATAATATTAGTAAAAGTGTTTTTTAAATTTCTATAATTTTCAAAAAAACCAACAAAAAAATCAATTTAAATAAACTTGCCAAGTTACATATCAGTATAAATTATTGTTTATGAAAATTAGAAATTCAAAATTTATTTTTCTTTTTATTTTTTTTACTCTCATATACTTAATCGGAGTTCATTTTTTTATCAGCTCCACCATTGCTTCAAGAAACAGTTCTCCAGATTCTGCCTCGCTTAGTCAAACAAAGGCTACTGACTTAGAAAGGCTAGACACTGAGGGCAAAGAAACTGACCCAAAAAAGCCCAAGCAATCATTTAATTCTCAAAACAAAATTTTTGATCAAAACAATAAAGACAATAATCAGGTTAAAACATCATCACCAATTCCTAATCCTGGTCAACCAAAAAGTTCCGCCCCCAGGTCAGAGCCTTACCAGCCACCCAAGCCACCCGAAAATATTAATATTTTGTTTGCTGGGGATTTAATGTTTGATCGATATATTCGTTTAGTGGCCAATCGTCGAGGTCCAGCTTATATTTTTGGCAATCTTGATCGGCTTTTTTTAAAGCAAGACTTGGTAGTCGTCAATTTAGAAGGTCCGATTACCGCCAACCATTCTTTAAGCATTAATACGCCCATGAATTCATCCGATAATCTGATATTCACCTTTGACCCATCTTTAGTCCAAACCTTACAAAAGCATAATATCAAGTTAGTTAACCTGGGCAACAACCATATTCTAAATTTTGGTCAAGCTGGTTATGAACAAACCAAAAAAAGCCTTGGTCAAGGCGGAATTTTTTATTTTGGATCGGTTAACACCAAAAAAGATCATAAAAATCATATTCACGATTTTTCAGGTTTTCGGATCGGGCTTATTAATTATAATCAGTTTAATAAAAAAATAGCTTTTAATTACACTTTAGACCAAATCAAAAAATTAAGGGAAAAAGTCGATTATTTAATAGTTTATACTCATTGGGATCGTGAGTATTATTTCACCCCTTTGGCTTCTACTCGTTCAAAGGCTCATCAAATAGTTGACGCCGGCGCTGATTTGATAATTGGTTCTCATTCCCATGTTATTCAAGAAACTGAAATTTATCAAAACAAAACCATTTATTATTCATTGGGAAATTTTATTTTTGATCAATATTTTCGAGCCGACACCCGGAAAGGTCTTTTGGTGGAGCTAAACATTGACACTCAAAGTAAAAACGTGGAGCAAAAAAAATATTTTATAAGGATGAGCCCAGATGGTCAAACGAATCTGATTCAATCCTAACTTTTCCGATCTATTATTTTTTTAAACTCATTTAGGTATTTTTGCGCGGTTATTTCCCAGGTCATATTCCGACTAAGCTTAAAAGCGTTTTCTCCCATTGCTTCTCTTTCCGGCTTATTGGCAAAAAGCTTTAAAATCGCTTTTTCATAAGCTTTGGGATTTTTATTGGCAATAATAAAACCAATGTTTTTATCCTTTAATTCCTGGGTCTGAATAAACTCAGTGGCAATAATTGGTCTGCCAACGCTCAAAGAATAAGAAAAAGTGCCGGAAACTGATTGATTCTGGTCAATTGAAGTGGCCAGATAGATATCGCTGGCCTTTAAGTAGCGAATTAATTGAGTTTCGGCAACAAATCTGTTGATGAATTTAACATTGTCTTTTAATTTCAACCGCTTAATGGTTTTTTTTAAACTGTTTCTGTATTCTTCCCCTCGAGCTTTTTTATAATTCGGATGGGTAATACCTACTATGAGATATAACAAATCAGGGTATTCCCTGGCCACCCTAGGTAAAGATTGAATTACGTATTCTATCCCTTTATTTGGACTTAAAAAACCAAAAGTCAACAGGATTCGACGTTTATCTAAATTTAAATTTCTTTTTAAACTGACTTTATTTTCATTATTTATGATTTTTGGTACCCCGTGCGCAATGACTTTAATTTTTACAGGATCAATGTTGTATTTTTTTATTAAAATTTGCCGAGAAGCCCGGTTCATAACAATAATTAAACTAACTTGTTTCGCTATTCCTTTTACCAAATATTTCAACAAATAGTTTGGTCCGGGCAGCACCGAATGGAAGGTTATTACTACCGGTTTTTTAAGTAGATTTAAAAAAAGCAAAATATAACGACCGTACACACCGCCGAATATTCCAAACTCATGCTGGATACAAACCATTTTTATTGCTTTGTTATTGTTAATTTTCTTAGCGCACTGTAAGTAACTTTTCTTCCCATCCTTAATTAAAGAGTAATTTGATTCGGGGTATAATATTTTTTTATGTTCAGCCTGTTCTAAAATTGGAATTTTTTCAAAATCAAAAAAATCACCTGCCTTATTTTGGGTGTTTTCAAGAATTTTTTTAGTAAATGTCGCTATTCCGCATTTTCTGGGCGGAAAATTAGCCAAATATGCAATTACGGGTTTTTTTTGTTCAACTTCTCGCTTGGAGAAATTTTTAAACACCGCTTGCTTTAAGTTCTTGAATAAGTTCATTAAAGTTTACTGATTTAGCCGCAATTAATTTATCCGCTGCTCCATAATAAATTATTAAATTTTCTCCTTGAATAGCAGTGCCGGTAGGAAAAACCACGTCGTTAACAATGCCTTGCTTCTCCCAATTGTGCGTGGGAGAAAATAATGGTTTATTCATTCGAGCCACTATTTTAATTGGATTTTCTAGATCTAACAATACTGCGGCCGCGTGATAGATTTTGCTCTCACTTGTGTCTTCAACTGCGTGATAAATTAGCAACCAACCGTATTCGGTTTCTATCGGGATACAACCTCCGCCAACGTTTCTGGATTCAAACCAGTGTTTAGGATCAAGCACCACGTAGGCCCCTAGGTTTTTTAAATATTCCCGCCAATATTCATCATTATTTAAATCTTCAAACTTATCAAAATAAATCAATTGAATCCCGGGTAAAATTCTGTGCAACATTGCGTAACGCCCGTTAATCTTTCTCGGAAACAACACCGCGTCCTTTTCCCAAAGCTTAATTTCCTCTCCTAATTTTTGTTTGTACAACGCTTCAAATAAAAAGTATCTCTCTTGCAGTTTCGATTGTCTAAATAAGTTCTCCGCCTCATCGTATGTTATAGATGGGGATACTAAACCCATTTTGTCAAAAGCTTGTAAATCTTTGCTTTTTGCTAAAGCAATTCGGGCGTTTTTACCGTCATAGGCAGTGTAGGTCATGTAATAATGATCCTCAATTTTGGTAATGTGAGGGTCTTCTATGCCTTGTCTTTCATAACTATGCTGAGGATTCATAAACGGTATGTCTAATCGTTCTACCACCTTGTTATCTTTTAATTTGGCATAACCAACACATGAGCTTCTTTCAGTCGACATTTTATCCTTTCCCACGGCTCGGTAATACATATGCACATATTCATCATCTTCTTTTTGCACGCAAGCCGGATTTAACACTCCCATGTTTTCAAATTCATGATCGGTTTTTTCCAGTATAATTCCTAAATCTTTTGTTTCTAGCATATTAAATATTTATTTTTTATTATTACTTAACGCGAATACTGAAAAATTTTTGTTGCCCTCGGTAAGGGACATACCATATTTTTAGAAAAACGTTAATCTGTTTTATAATTCAATTCACTTAGAGCAATCTATGAGTAATACAAACTTATCAAAATATTTTTAGATTAGCAACCAAGCTTATTGTTTTCCCAGGTTGAATTTATTCTCAAGCTCTAGTATGATATTAGTAGTAAAAAATTTTATCAAAACTTACTTAAATCGTAATATCAAAACTAAAATACCATCAAAATGTTAAAACAAATCTTCAAAAATCTGATTCTAGCCGGATTCCTAATTTTTTTACTGGCAAGTTCGATATATTTATGGTTTTTGATTGGTCTTTGGAGTATTCCTTATTACTTTTTAATTTTTATAGCGCTTGGCATTATTATTTCTTATATCAAGGATATCTCAATTCCTTTTTTAGGCAAATCTCTGCGTCAATCTTATTTTGATACTCGTTTTCGGATTCAAGATCGACAAAACCGCTATCCAGATAATTTTCTTTCTCGACTCAAATTGTTTATTTACCGAGTTTATTTAAAATTTTTAAAACTTCTCATCCTTTTATTTAAAAATTCTACTGATAGTTTTGAAACAGTGCGCGAAGAAACCTTCAATAACTATTCAGTTTTGGTTAAGCAAGTCAATCATCAACCTCAAAAAAATCAAGTCGAAGCCCTGATCAATAAACTTAGGCAGGGGCATCAACTTGACGCTCAAACCTTGAATCAACTTAGAGCCAATCTATATAAGCTTCACCAGGTTCGTCAAAAGCGCGTCGCTCTTTTTTCTCTAGCCGGTATTACCGGTATTATTTCAAGCACGGTTCTGGTTAGTTTAGTAGTTTCTTTGATTTTTCCGGTTATTTCCCAACCCCGGGCTTCCAACAACATGGTTTGGCAACAGAAAAGCTGGCAAGCAGGTCCTACCCAAGAGCCGGTTAATTTGGGGCAGGGGAGTTGGCAAAGTTATTCTCAAGCGGATCCTGATATTCAAGCCAAGAAACAAATTTCCTTAAAGATTGAACCGCGCCCCAAAGCAAGAAATCAAGAGCTCAAAAAGCTACTCTCACTGGAATCGGATTCAATAAACGGTGATCAAAAATTTATTGATCAGTCTGAATTCGCTCACGAGATTAGGGTTAATGGACAAGTTGAGCATTTGCGGCAAACTCACCCAACGGTTATTGGCAAAAGTTCGATTCATTTTGGCCCCAAATCAGATTTCTTGGCAGTGCCAGCTTCAGATGGGTGGCGATACGGAGCCGGTGATTTTCAACTGGATTTTTGGTTTAACTCTGAAGAAATTCAAAGTAAGCATACTGAACAAATATTAGTAAGCCAGTGGCAACCCCGGGCCGCTCATTTTCAAAAACTAGAATACTGGCAAGTTTTTGACCCCGGCTTTAATAAAGGCTATGAAGGCGCCGCTTTTGACGGCCGCTATCTTTATTTCGTGCCATACCGTAATGAATTAAATTATCATGGGGGTGTCTTACGCTTTGATACTCGTCAGGATTTTCACGATCAAGAAGCTTGGCAACATTTTGACCCCGGCTTTAATAAAGGCTATCGCGGCGCCGCTTTTGACGGCCGCTATCTTTACTTTAGTCCTTACCGCAATCAAGAAACTTATCACGGCGATGTCATGCGCTACGACACCAAAGCTCCTTTTGATCAACCGGACTCTTGGCAACATTTTGACCCCGGCTTCAACCAAGGTTATGAAGGCGCCGCTTTTGACGGCCGTTATCTTTACTTTAGTCCTTATCGCAACGCAGATGATTATCACGGCGATGTCATGCGCTACGACACCAAAGCTCCTTTTGATCAACCGGACTCTTGGCAACATTTTGACCCTGGCTTTAATCAAGGTTATCGTGGCGCGGTTTTTGACGGCCAATATATTTACTTTGTGCCTTATCATAACGGTCTTCGCCACGGCGATGTCTTAAGATACAACACTCAAGAAAAATTTGATCAAGGTTCTTCTTGGCAACATTTTGACCCCGGCTTTAATCAAGGTTATCGCGGCGCGGTTTTTGACGGCCAATACGTTTACTTTGTGCCTTATGATAATAACCAACGCTTTGGTCAAATATTGAGATTGGATACAACCAAAGAATTTAATCAAAAACAATCCTGGCAGGCATTTGACCCAGGCTTTAATCAAGGTTATAGCTCAGCTGTGTCTGATCAGCGGTTTGTCTATTTTGTTCCGTATAATAATCAACAAGGTTATTTTTCTCAGGTTTTAAGGTTTGATACAACCGGCAATAATTCCAGCTTCAAGCTAGGCCTATCAAATAGGCAATTATTTTTGACCTTGAATCTAGGCGATCGCGCTTATTCACTCTATTCTGAGCCTAAAATTAAAGCTCAAAATTGGCATCAGGTTCAAGTTCGAAGAAGTAAAAAAGCAATTAAGATTTTATTAGACAAGCAAGAAGCAGTCTCCATGCCAAACCTCAAACAAGCTTTGAATTTTTCCGATTTTGATTTAACAATTGGAGCCTTAGCTCAAGGCAGCAGTAGTTTTGAGGGGTATTTAAATCAACTAAACTTTAAAGCTTCTTTAAAACCTTTCAGCCAGTCAGATTCCATAAAACCGCTTTCCCAATCATTAATTTCTTCCCCAATTAACAGTGGCCAACCACAATGCCGGATCGATCAATTGCAATGGCAAGAAGCAACCCCGGAATTTACCGACATTAAGTTGCAGTTAAGAACCGCTCCAGACATTAACGGTCAGCCTAACCAATGGTCTGCTTGGCTTGGCCCAAATAATCAAAATGATTATTACACCGATCCCACTGGCAAAAAAAATTCGATTAACGCGCTTCATCGAGACTCCCATAACGACCAATGGGTGCAGTATCGTGTTATTTTGCAGTCCCAGACCCAAGAAAGCCCAAAATTGGAACAAATCAGTCTAAGCTTTAACTGTGATTCAGCTCCAATCCCAATAAAAAACAAAGAACTTAAACCAGACGCTTCCCAAAAAGATTCCAATACTCAAAAATCCCGGCAGCCAAACATCACTATTAAGTCTCCTTCTTCAACTCCTTCTCAATCGCCAACCGTATCCGCTGATCAAACACCCACAGTAATGAACGATTAATTTCTAAACCATCATTAATCTAAATGCAAGATATTGTTAAAAAAAAACCAATAACTAAAAAACCGTCACCCATCCCTAAAAAAAATAACTTATCTCAAAAAAAGTTTATTAATATCAATAAAAAAAACTTGCCCTTTTATATATTTTTTTTAGTTTTTTTCCTTGCTTTGATTAATTTGTTGTTCATGAATAATAATCAAAGTTTAATTCAAAATCAAAAAACTCAATCGGTTCAATATAATTATACAGATAAGCTAAATAATCATACCAATCATCAATTAAATCAACATCAAAACCAAGAAGGTCAAATACTTGAGGTTGAATCTTCAGATCAAGCCAATGATCAAGAAGGGTTTAAGCTTAAATATGAAGAACCGGTGATTTTTGAACCAAATTCCGCCAGTCCCATTTCTGGATTGAGTTGTCCTACCAACAAGGATCGCCGTCCCATCGCTGTTATGTTAGCCGCTGATAAAAGCGTGCGCCCGCTTTCCGGAGTCGGTAAGGCTGATTTAGTATTGGAAATGCCGGTTATTACTAATATGGTTATTCGTTTAATGGCGGTTTATGTTTGTCATTCTCCGAGTGAATTGGGCTCAATCCGCAGCACCCGTCACGATTTTTTAACTCTGGCCAAGGGCTGGGATGCAATTTTAGGTCACTGGGGCGGTTCTCATTTTGCCTTGGATTATTTAAAACAACCTGATGTTGCGGATAATCTTAATGCCCTTAATAATCCTTACAATGCCTTTTATCGAAAAGCCGGCATTCAACCCCCTGATAATGGGTTTAGTTCCTACGATAGACTTTATCAAGCCGCCAAAAAAATGAATTATCGGCTTACTAATCAATTCAGGGGTTATCCTCACCGTAATGAAAGTGCGTTAGAAAATCGCGGCCCCAATGGCACCTTAACTGTAGGATTTCCTGGAATTTTTCGAGTAAGCTACGAATATAATCGCTTAACTAATCGTTATTACCGCACTTGGGCTCAAAGAAAGGACAAAGACAGTATTAATAATCAAAGAATCGCGCCAAAAAATATAGTGGTTATGTTTGCTCGGTCCCATCAAATCCAAGGTCAATACAATGATCTTGAAATTGAGGGACGAGGGGAGGCCAATGTTTATCTTGAGGGTCACCACTTTCCCGCGTATTGGGAAAAGCCTAAAAACAACTGCCTGATTGGCGATCAAAGAATTTGTTTAAATAGTGATCCAATTAGGTTTTACAAAGAAGATGGCACTGAAATTGAATTCATCCCGGGTCAAATTTTTATTGAAGTTTTAGAACCCGGACAGGTTTTACGCTGGCAAGAGCAAGGATAATTGATTTGACTCCTCGCCCTCTCTCCTATATAGTTTAAGCGTCCTATCACAAACATCAACAAACCAAAAATAAAAATCAATCATTATACATATATCATGAAAAAAACTTACGTTAAAATCATTAATCTTTTTTTAATCGTTTGTTT
>WJJI01000041.1 GCA_014729795.1 Candidatus Moraniibacteriota bacterium | reverse complement strand
GAAAGAAAAAGATCACTACTCGAACCTCCAAAATTGTTGATTCCATCCAAACTTAAATCGTTTTTGTTGATTTTGGCGATTACGAAATCGCTGCATCCGCTGTTGGAATTTCCGCCAAGGGATGTTAGGTCGGAACCGGAAGTCCCAGCGGCGATATAATAATTGTCGGTTTCGATGAGAGATCTGAAATGCTCGTTGCCCAAACCTCCCAAATTATTAATCTTATCTAAAACATATTGATCTTTTTTTAAACTCCCCCCATTGGAGTCCACCTTTAAATTATATTCATCTTCGAGATTAAAGTTGTTTTTGTCACTAAAATCAATTTGGGTTTGGGAGGCTTTGGTTTGACTAAAGACAAATAAGCCAGTCAAGAAAAGCAATAGAAATAAAATTTTTTTATAATTTTTTTTCATAATTTTTGTTTAATGATTAATTTTTTTATTATTTAAAAATGAAAATTATTAAAACAAGCGATAGGGTTAAATCATTATCGTTTAAAAACAATTATTATCAAGCTATATTTTAAAATAAAAATTAACATACTTATCTTTGATTTTTTCACCAAAAATAAGAGATACTAATTTACAGCTCAAAAAGTTATCCTCGCAATTTAACTCTTCTTGAGGGCTTAGTTTTGAATTCCCTTTATTAATCAAGTTTAGAATTTTTTTGTAATCCTGATTAATGCTTTCTTGATTATTTTTTTTCATAATTTTTGTTTAATGATTAATTTTTCTTAATTGATTATTTCTTATTATTTGAAAAATAAATATTGTTAAACCCAAAACAAACATTAAAATACTTAAAACCTGCCCCATGGAAAAACTCCCCAAAACAAAACCCAAATGGAAATCAGGTTGCCTGAAAAATTCGATAAAAAATCGAAAAATAGCGTAAAAAATCAAATATAAAGCCGAAAGTAAACCAGCAACTTTTATTTTGTTTCTTAAAATCCATAAAATTATAAATAAAATAATCCCTTCAAAAAAAGCTTCGTATAGCTGGGAAGGATGCCTTAATTTAGCGCTTTGATCATAATAAAGAGCGTTGGGAAAATACATTCCAATTTTTGACTCTGTGATTCTTCCATAAAGCTCCCCATTTAAAAAATTGCCAATTCTGCCGAAGAAAAACCCCAAGGGAATCGCCGGGATTATGAAATCAGCTGTCTTTAAAAAACCAATATTTTTAATTCTGGTATAAATTAACAGGGAGATTATTACACCAATCATTCCGCCATGATAACTCATACCGTAAATTCCCTGATAAACCCATTGTCCCTGCTTTAACACAAAAGGATTAATTATAGCCAATGGATCAGCCAGATAAAACCCTAAGTTATAAAATAAAACATAACCTAACCTGGCCCCGATTATTAAACCCAAAAACATCCAAAACAAAGCATCTAAAATTAATTGGGCCTTTTGGGAATCAATCCCTCTTTTTTTAATTCGATATTTTACCAGTAAAGTTACAACAAAAAATCCCACTACGTACATCAACCAATACCAACTCACTTTAAAACCGTTGATTTGAAAAATCACCGGATCTAGATAATAAGGTAAATTTTGCCAAAATTCGATCATTTTTTTGTTTATAATTTATATTTGCGAAACTTTATCTGTTTCTAAAAATTGATAAAAATTTTGCAGTTTTTATTTTTTTAACCATTCACTGCTTTGTCTGACTAAAAATTGTCTGGCTTTGGCCGGTTCCTTCATCAGTGCTTTTACCACTTTTTCCATTCTCATCCCCTGAGAGCCTTTTACATAAACTGCGCAATTTTTATTTAAAACTTCCGCTGTATCTTTAATTAAATCTTTCTTATTTTCAAAATGTTTTATAATATGACTCTTGATTTTGGAATTTTTTCGACAATAGTTATGAATAATTTTAGAACGCTCCCCAATGGTAAAAATTACATTAGCGGTTTCCAAAGCTTTTTTAGCCGCTTGCAAATGAGCTTTTTTCTTAAATTTTCCCAGCTCAAGCATATCGGAAATTACGGCAATCTTTTTTAGGGCTTTAGTTTTTCTTAATATTTTTAAACCGTTTACAACTGACAAGGGATCTGAAGCATTATAGGAATCGTCAATTATCACACTGTTTTTTAAACCTGTTATAATGTTTAATCTTCCTTTTGGACTCTGATAATTTTTAAGAGAATCCGCTATATCAAGTAAGCTTAAATCCATAGCAATCCCCAAAGAAACAGCCGCTAAACTGGCATAAACCTGAGATTTCCCCAATATTTTTTTTAGATTAATCGGAATAATATTTTTCCGATAATTTAACTTATAACTTAAACCCCAGTTTCCTTTTTTGATTTCCTCAATCGAACATTTTTGGGTAATGTCGCGGGCTTTTATTAGATTATCTTTTTGCAAACCGTAAGTTATAACTTTGCATCGAAGTTTTTGAGAGTATCTTTTTAATTGTTCGTCATCCCCGTTAATAATCACGGTGCCGCTTTTATCAACATTTTGAATTAATTTCAACTTTTCCTTTACGAGCAGAGATTTATTTTTAAAATTTTTTAAATGACTTGATCTAATATTGGTTAAAATCGCAATATCCGGTTTGGTCATTTTAATTAGTTTGTCCATATCCATAGGTCTGTCCACTCCCATTTCCAAGATTAACACCGGAGGGGTTTTGATTTTGCCTGAATATACTTTTAAGGCTCTTTTAATAACCCAAAACCAAAAAGAAAAATTATTTTCCACTTCTCTATCTACCCCCATTACTGACAAAGGAACCCCTAATTCGGTATTAAGACCTCCGGGGCTCATTTGGACTTTTTTAAATTTGGATTTAATAACTTGAAAAGCGGCATTTTTAGTGCTGGTTTTTCCCAAACTTCCCGAAATTGCAATAATTTGAGGCTTATATTTTTTAATAATCTTTTTTGTAATAAGCCTTAAATATATTTCAATAATTTTTTTAAAAATAAATCTCATTTGGTTTGTTTAATTTGTTTTGCAATTTTTTTAAAAATAAATAATGCCAATTGTCTTTTTTTCCTGGAATAATCTAAACTAATAGGGCTATCCATAATAAAACATTAATTTTTTGCTAAATTTCTGGTGACTTCGTAATAAGTAATTTTGGTAGGGTCCACTTCAATCATGTTTAGCT
>WJJI01000006.1 GCA_014729795.1 Candidatus Moraniibacteriota bacterium | reverse complement strand
GTCTAGTTTTGGGGCAGAGCAGTCTCGTTTTTGTCCCACTCCACTATAAGGAACAGGATCAACACATTTCCATTCCCATATATTTGAACTATCATCAGTAAAGTCTACTAGTTTGATTCTACTTACACAACCATCTTTCTTAAGATGGCCTTGACTGTCAATATATCCTCCACCTTCTTCGAAACTACAAGCCTGGGTTAAGGTTGGGAAGCTGTTTAAAGGTTTGTCACCATCCGCCGGACCGCATCGGATGAAGCAGTTAGTTGGCGGAGTTGGAGAAGGGGAAGAGGTAATACAGTCGATTTGAAAATTTAAACTACCGGAAACTGAATCACAAGATATTCCATCAGCTTCATAATAACTTCCATCAGCTTCATAACAACCAGTAACGGTATAATTCAAGGTATGTTGCCCGCAATTATCTTTGGGTTCAAAAGAAATACTTCCGCCACGATTTGTAAAGCCTCCTTTTTTTGAAGTTATTTGATATTCTTTTGTTTCTCCGTCAAAAGTTGCTTCAAGTCTTAATGAATAGATTCCGTTATCGCAACTATTACTAGTAGCGTTATTAACAGCGACTATAACAGGTTCTTCATCTGGTTCGCCAGAACTAAAAGGATCGTTTAGATAAGGATCGCCTTGCATTTCCACATTTCCACTAATCGAATGACAGACATCACAGATAATTGGATTTGAGTTTGAGCCATAAGTTGCCCAACACCTTGAATAACCAGACCAATCCTTACAATACCAACTAAGGTAACCTTGGTGGGCCCATTTATATCCCCAAACGGTTCCATGGCCACCACTAGGAGTTGAGGGACTACAGAATTTTCCATTCCGGCTTTCATCAGCTGAAAATGACTTCATCCAGTTAAGCGCTTCTTGGTTGGTTGAGTATTCAGGAAAATGCCTGCCTAAATATGAACCGCAATGGGTGGTTTGATTGCTATGCTTAACGTAAGCGGTGAATTCTCCAATCCCGCAGCCATTAGTATTTGTTTGACATTCATATTCAATATCGTTGCCGTTGCCTACGTCTAAGGCTAAGTCCATTTCAAAGGTTTGGGCTAAAGCTTTAAAGGGCTGAGAAAGAAAAAACAAACCTATTGTGCAAAAAAATATTAGCAAAAACAATGTGACTTTGGATTGACTCTTGCCTAGTATGAAAAAAGCCACCAGTAAGACCAATAAAAAAACAATGGCTCCGATAATAAGATACAAAACCAATCGGCTGCTCTTTTTTTCCGCCGGTGTTTGCCGGGAAATTGGTTTTGGTTTTTCAATAGTGGGGACTGTGATCTGTTTTTGAGCTAAGATAGATCCGTCTTGGTCCTTAATAGATAATTTTACGCTGGGATTTTTACAATCGACTTTTGACTTTGCTTGAATTTGATCATTGCCCGTAGATAACTCTGTGTTTTGAATTTTAAGACATTCTTGGTTTTGGTCGTTAGTTATGGCAACATCAGCAAAAACTTGATCAAGTTTGGTTCCCCGATGTCGGGAGTTTGGAAAATTATCAGCGGCAGCGCTCCAGATGATTTCCAGGTTTATGTCTTGATCTTGAGAATAATAATCATTATCCAGTTGGATATTATTAATAGTTGCGCTGGCTCCTTTGACTACAAACTGAAGATAAACACTGTTAGATACTTTTTCGTTAGTAATGGGATTATGTAAACTCATTTCAGCGTTATAGGCTTGAGGGTCAAGATCTTTAAAAACAGAAAGGTTTAGTTGTGAAGTTGAATCAGCTTCCAGAATCTGAATTTTTTCTTGAATCGGTTTATTCACAATTAGGTCTCCGAATATGTTTCTTTTTCTAATATTTAATACCGGGTTATATTCAATGGGTTCCGAACTAAGATTTTTTAATTCACAGTTTAGGATTAAATTTTCATTTAAGGGTTCAAAATCTACTCCGAAATTAACCGGATAGCGATGTTGTCCATCGACAATCTCAACTTGTTTGGGGTTATTAAACGGAATATTGGTTTGCCCGTCCTGGCCTTCAATGGTAAGGTAACAATTTTCAGGCAAAATTTGAATATAATTACCGGTGCCGTGTAATTGGATTAATCCTAAATTACCGCCAGCCAGAGGTAAACCTTGTTTGGTAGAAGCTCGAATAATCAAATAATAACCACCGGATAGAAAGGCCGGGGCTTGGTGTTTAATTACGATATCTTTGGATTCTCCTTGTCTTAAAGTTATAGGTTCTTCACTGGTAAATGAATGAGAACATTCCAAATTTAAAACCGCTTCACTGGCTTGGTGTTGAAAACAAAGCTGATAAAAAATATCCGGCTGAACTTGTTGCTTGTTATTTAGAGTGAATTTAACTTCAAATAAATTATCGTCTTGGCTGGTGATTTGTTCATTGGTAATGTTAACATCAGCAATAACCTTGCCTTCGCCTGGTTGTTTGGTTTGATTATTGGTTGATTCTGGCCCGGTATTTGCTGCTTGGTTTGCTGCCCCACCGGTCTGTATAGAAACAGTAAAAACACCTATAATTAATAAGATGAATAGTATTAGCCTTTTCATTTTTTTTATTTAAATTGATTATTTTTAAATTGATTATTATAATTGGGATTTTCAGAAAAAATCTTGTTTATTTACATATCCAGGTCCAACCCACTCCATCGGTGAAGGTTAAATCTTCCGGAGACCCTTCATAGCAAAGAAAAGAATCCTGTAATAAACTAAATTCGGTTTGTGAAAAAGTATTGCTTTGATTAGCGGTCGGGATTAAGAATGGAGAACCGCAACGCGGACCTTGGCCTGGCGGAGGCGGAGGCGGAGTCGGAGTTGGAGAAGGCGGAGTTGGAGAAGGCGGAGTTGGAGAAGGCGTTATGCTGGTTGGGGTAGCTCCGGCATCACAGCTTTGATGGTCCTGTAGCCATTGGTAACTAAGCGGGCACAGTTTATCGGTTGAGATATTACCCTGATCATCAGCCTGGGTCCAGCCGCTGGGCATATCGGGACAATTATTAATATCCTCCACAAAAGCGCATTGTTCGTTATCATGATTGAAAATCAAGTCTTCACAATCTCCAGCTATCCCAGAATGTTGAGCGGTGCAACAATATTGATCTTTTTTTGGATAGCAGTATTGATCAGCGTTGATCTGAGCGTAACCTTGGGGACATTCGGTTGCTTGATCATCTATTGTCCATTCCGTGGAAAAATCGCAGCTCCTGCATTCGTCTTCCACTACAGCAACGCATTCGAGGTTTTGTTCATTTAAAGCAAGATAATAATTGGGCGCGCCTCGCGCTTTATTAATAGAGGTAATTAAAAAAAAACCTACCGAAATAACAACTAACGCAAAATTTATTTTTCTGATTATCATTTTGTTTGATTAATATAATTTATTTACTTTTGATTTTATTTAATTTAAGTTTTAATAATATTTTAATCCATTGAAAATAGTTAGTCAAATAAATTTTATTATTATGTAAAAAAACAAAATAATGTATTTAGCTTATTTTTTAATCTTAATCCGCTTTTTGACTCAACCGGAAATGTTTTCACATATTTTAGCGCCCATTTCTTGAGTGCTAACTTTTTGAGTGCCTTCTTGATAAATATCCGCGGTTCGGTAACCTTGTTCTAGGGTTTTGCTCACGGCTTTTTCTATGGCTCGGGCTTCTTTTTCAAGATTAAACGAGTATTTAAGCATCATGGATACGCATAAAATTTGAGCAATCGGGTTGGCGATTCCTTTGCCAGCGATATCCGGAGCTGAACCGCCGGAAGGCTCATACATACCATAATTCTCACTATTTAAAGAAGCGGAGGGCAATAATCCTAAAGAACCGGCAAAAGTTGAAGCTAAGTCTGATAATATATCACCGAAAGTGTTCTCGGTAACAATGGTGTCGAACTGAAGCGGGTCTCTAACTAGCTGCATGGCGGCATTGTCAACGTATAAATGATTTAACTCAACTTTGGGATACTTTTTACTTACCCGTATTATGACCTTACGCCAAAGTTTGGAACAATCTAAAACATTGGCTTTATCCACAGAGGTCAGTTTGTTCTTTCTTTTTTGAGCAGTTTGAAAAGCAACATGAGCGATTCGTTCGACTTCTTGCTCGCTATAACGCATAACATCGGTAGCAACCCCATTTTCAGTTTTATGTTCGCCAAAGTAGATTCCGCCGGTGAGCTCACGAATAATTAAAATTTCCAGCCCTTGTTTGACTAAGCTTGGCTTAAGGATGGAAAGGTTTTTCAAAGGCTTAAAAACAATAGAGGGGCGTAGGTTGGTAAATAAATCAAATTTTTTGCGTAATATGAACAAAGAGTTTTTTTCGCAATCCTTCCATTTGGGCAGATCCTGATCTTGAACCGGGCCGCCCACAGATCCATATAAGATAGCATCACTGTTTTCAGCGATATCCAAGGTGGCTTGGGGCATGTGAGTTTGGTATTTATCCCAGGCCGCTCCCCCGGCTAAGCCTTTTTCATACTTAAATTCATGATTAAACCGGGATCGAATTTGATCCAAAACTTTAAGAGCTTGCTCCATAATTTCCGGGCCAATACCATCCCCTTGTATCACACATATTTTTGCTTTCATGATTTTAATAAATTAAAAAATTATTTAGAACTTATTGAATTGTTTTAAGTAAGCCGCCTTTTTGCATAATATCTTTGACAAAATCAGGAATTGGAGTAAAGCTGTATTTTTTTTTGCCAGCGGTAAAAAAACCTTGATCAAGATTTAGATCGATTTTGATTCCGGTTTTGAGCTTTTGATCCAGGCCGGGGCATTCGATAGCATAAAATCCATTATTAATGGCATTTCGATAAAAAATCCGAGCAAAAGATTTAGCAATGACTCCTTGAATGCCAGCGCCTCGCAGCGCCCAAATCGCGTGTTCTCTTGAAGAGCCGCTGCCAAAATCATGCCCGGCGATGATAAAGTCACCGGCTCCAACTTTTTTAATAAAATTCGGATCCAAGTCTTCCAAGGCATGCTTGGCCAGTTCGGACTCCTGATCAGAATTTAGATAGCGAGCCGGAATAATTTCATCAGTATTGATGCTATCCTTAGGGTAAACGTGGATATTTGCTTGCATAATGAATATATTTAATATTTTTATAAACCTTGATTGTTAAACCATCTGTTTTCTTGGGTCGCTAATTGTTCCCTTGATGGCTGAGGCCGCAGCAACCAAAGGAGAGGCTAAGTAGACTTGACTCTCGGGATGCCCCATTCGACCAACGAAATTACGGTTACTGGTAGAAACACACTTTTCTCCTTTGGCTAAAATTCCCATATGCCCGCCAAGACAAGGGCCGCAAGTAGGCGTAGAAACTACACAACCCGCTTCTAAGAAAATTTCGAGCAAACCGTTTTGCAAGCATTTTTTGTAAATATCAGTAGTGGCCGGAATAACAATGGTTCTGGTTTTAACCTTTTGGTTTTTAAATAATTCAGCTGCTTGTTTTAGGTCGCCATATCGGCCATTGGTACAAGAACCGATAAAGACTTGGTTGATTCTAATTTTGTCTTCGACTGCTTGGGTAATGGTTTTGCCATTGGAAGGCAAATGCGGGTAAGCAACCATGGGCTCAAGTTGGGATAAATCATAATCAAAAACTTGTTCGTATTTGGAATCAGGATCGCTTTGCCATTGAGTATTTTCAATAATACCGTTTTTGGCGCCGGCTTCAACCGCCATATTACAAATAGTCATTTTTTCTTCTTGGGTTAATTGATCAATGACTTCTCCGCCAAATTCCATGGCTTTATATTGAGCCCCGTCCACGCCGATCTGTTTGATAATATAAAGAATTATATCCTTTGCTGTTGTGCCTTTTGGCAGCTTGCCTGTTAAATTGAAGCGCAGAGTCGGAGGGACTTTAAACCAAAGTTTACCGGTGGCTAAAACATAGGCGGCGTCGGTTGAACCGATTCCGGTAGAAAAACAACCTAGCGCGCCGTAGGTGCAAGTGTGGGAGTCCGCTCCCACCACAATCATCCCGGGTTTGATGTGACCCTGCTCTGGAAGAATAGCGTGACACACTCCATGGCAGCCTAATTGATAATAATGCTTAATCCCCTGCTCCTGAACCCAATCATGCAACTCCTTGGCTAGTTGAGCGCTTTGAATATCTTTATTGGGCACAAAATGATCAGGGCAAACTATAATTTTATCCGGATCCCAGACTTTTTTAACTTTAATTTTTTTTAACATTTTAATGGCTGGCGGGGTGGTAACATCGTGGCACATTATTAAATCAATAGATCTTTGAACAAGCTCACCGGCTTGACCTTTAAGAATTTTTTCGGTAAGAGTTTTGGGCATAAAAAAATAAATCAATTATTAAATAATATTAAACCGAACGGGAATGACTAAAATCACGATTTTTTAAGATAACAAATAGTAGAATTGCGGCGCCAATAAATTGAGGAACGGTCATGACAACTTGATTAATCAAATAATCGCCAACAACTACCGTTAAAGGAAAGGCTAGTTCACAAAGCCCGGAAATACGAGCTGGAGTTTTTCTTAAACCGTAATAATAAAGAATGGAGGCGGTTAAGCCGGTGCTTAAAGCCACGATAATTAATAACTGCCAATGTTTAGCGTTCATGGCCGCGAAGCTAGTCCGAGGAAAAAAGAGCCACATAGCAATGATGGCGATCACGGCGGTTAAGCTAAATCTTAAAAATACCGCGGCTCGAAAGGTTAACTGAGTGGTCATGATTTTTCGGCTAAAAACAGTAGAGGTGCCCCAAGCGAAAGCGGCAACTAAGCCTAACAGACCGGCAAGAAGCTGTTTATTGCTCAAAGAAATTTCCGGAATTTGCAAGCCAAAAGTAACTAAATAACTGCCTAATAGAGCCAAGCCCAACCACCAATAATAATGACGGGTTAATTTTTCTCTTAAAACCAGCCAAGCAAACAAAGCCACAATTAATGGTTGGGTCTTCTGAATTAGAATTGGAATAGATAGGGGAACAAAGCCAACATAAAAAAGGGCTTGAGTAATAGCCAAAGTACCAATTAAGCCACCAAAAAAGGCGGTCCAGCCGATAGCAAACCAATCCTTGGATCTTAAGTAGCGGATGCTTCTTAAATCTTGGGCTAACCAATCGGGAGTTTTGCGGCTAAACAACATGGCAATAATAATAATGATAATCAGAATGATAACCGCTAAAAGATGCTCGACAAAGACTACTAAAATTGCCTTGAGATCATGAAGCGAGGGTCTGAAAAGCACTCCGTCCAACCCCCATAAAAAGGCCGCGATGGCAATTAAAGCGGCGCTGGCAGGAAAGAATTTTTTGAATTGTCGACTAGCCATGAAAAAAAATTAAAAACTATTATTAATTGCGTTTATATAGGCTTGAGTACTAGCTACAATTATATCAGAGTCGGCGCTAAAACCAAAATGGGCTTGACCGTTCTTTTCAATCTCCACGTTCACTTTGCCCTGAGCGTCTATGCCTTGAGTAACGGCCTGAACCAAATATTCTTTTAAGATAATTTTTTCTTTTATCACTGAATCAACCGCTTTAAAAACCGCGTCCACTGGGCCGGTGCCAGTGCCCACAGCTTGAATAATTTTATCTTGCTCTTGATCTTTGATTTTAACAGTGGCCGTTGGAACATTTTTGTCCCCGCAAATGACTTGCACCAACTCAAGTTTAAATTTCAACTGACTAGATTTGGTTTGATCTTTTCCGGCTAATATTAGTTTTAAGTCTTCGTCGTAAACTTCTTTTTTCTGATCCGCTACTTTTAAAAATTGCTTATAGATCTTCTCCATTTGAGCCGGTTCAATCTTGTATCCAAGTCTTTCTAGCCGATGTTTTAAGGCAGCGCGACCGGATCTGGCGGTTAAGACAATTTCGGAAGTGTCAACTCCAACCTCTTGGGGATTGATAATTTCATAATTTTCCCGATTTTTCAAAACACCGTCTTGATGAATACCAGAAGAATGAGCAAAGGCATTGCGGCCGGTAATGGCTTTGTTGGGCTGAACCGGAATTCCCATAAGCAAAGAAACCATTTTGCTGGTTTTCATGATTTCTTGAGTATTGATACGGGTTTTGTATTTTTTGTCCACGCGAGTACGAAGCGCCATGACTACTTCCTCTAGAGAGGTGTTGCCGGCTCTTTCGCCTATACCGTTCATGGTTACTTCAACTTGACCGGCGCCGGCTCGGATGCCGGCTAAGGTGTTGGCGGTGGCAAGACCCAAATCATTATGACAATGAACACTAATTATAGCTTGATCAATGTTATTAACGTTTTGTTTAAGCCGATTGATTTTTTGATAAAACTGTTCGGGAAAGCAATAACCAGTAGTATCGGGAATATTAACGACCTTGGCGCCGGCTTGAATCACTGCTTGAATCATTTTGGCTAAAAAATCGTCATCGGCTCGACCGGCGTCTTCAGCGTAAAACTCCACATCGGAAGTGTATTTTTTGGCATATTTAACCGCTTCTCGAGACTGATCTAAGACCTTGGACCGGGTGGATTTAAACTTATTTTTAATATGAATATCCGAGGCGCCAATACCGGTATGAATTCGGGGAAATTTGGCCGGTTTAAGCGCTTGAGCGGCAGCGTCTATGTCCTTTTTAATGGCTCGAGTAAGGCCGCAAACCACGCTGTTTTTAATAACTTTGGCAATTTCTTGAACAGATTTAAAGTCACCGGGGCTGGAGATTGGAAAACCTGCCTCAATAATATCAACGCCAAGTTTTTCCAATTGTTTGGCCAGTTCAATTTTTTCAACAGTTTTCAAAGAGGCGCCGGGCACTTGCTCGCCGTCTCTTAAGGTGGTATCAAAAATTTTAATGGTTTTCATGATAACAATGTTTTAAAAATAATAAAATAATGAATTGAAGCACTTTACCAATAGGTTTAACAAGATTTAAAAAAACTCGCAAGCAAAACTTTATGAGAAAAGTTAACTTTATAAAGCAAGACAATTAAATACCACAGAGCTCACCCTCAAGTAATGGTTGGTCGGAACGCAATTTCCACTTGGAGGTGTTAGCTTGAGCTATTTTGTGTTTTTCTACCAGTTTTTGAATCGAGGTTATCCCGATTTTAAGAGTTTGAAAATCGGGTCCATAACTAAAACGTATAAATTGAGTAAATTTACGTTTGCTCTGTTTTTGGTTTGGACTGAGATGAAAAAAACGTCCCGGTACGCAAATAACTTTATGTTCTAAAGCTTGTTGAAAAAAGGCTATATCGGTATTAATCGAGTTAGGTAGTTTTTTTAAACTAGCCCAAACATAAAAAGCTCCTTGGGGTTTATTGTTAATCACAAAGCCAATTTGTTTAAGTTTGTTTAGTAAATAGTCTCTTTTTTTTGCAAAGTGTTTTTGGAGGATCCGAGTTTCTTTGATTAATAAATCTTTGTTGATTAATTTAAGAGCGGCGTGTTGCAGCGGATGATTGGCGCCGCCATCTAAAAAAGAGCCGGCGGAGGAAATAGCTTGAGTAATTTCTCTTGGAGCGAGACTCCAGCAGAGACGCCAGCCTGAATAACGCCAAGCCTTGGAAAGCCCACAAACAAGAATGACCGGATCTTGGTCAGGATTCTTTAAGTATTCAGCGGCTGACACAAACATTTTTTTTGATTTGTTTGAATATAGATAATTGAAATAAAATTCATCCAAAATTAAATAACAGTTATGCTTACGAGCGGTAGCAACTAATTTTTTAAGTTCGGCTTTTTCAAGCACATTGCCGGTTGGATTAGAAGGATTGCTTAAAAGCAGAGCATCTAAACCAGCTTTTTTGATTTGATTTTGAATGTGATCAACATTTATTTGAAACCCGTCTGATTCTTTTAAGTTAATTGGCACTGGTTTGACGCCTTGAAAACAACTTAAAATACCTTCATAGGAAGCGTAATCCGGTAACAAAAAACCAACTTTTGCTTGACCAAGAGAGGCAATTATCCTAGAAAGTACAACTCGACCGCCGCCGCCGACACAAACATTATCTTGAGTAAATTGGGTTTGCTGATCGGTTCGAAACAAATCATTATAAAGACACGCGACCTTTTTTCTTAATTCCGGCAAACCGTTTACCGGCGCGTAGCCGCCTTGATTTGCTTGAATTCGGATTTGTTTTTGTCGACTTGGACAATTTTGAAAGCCGCTTAATTCAGCGGAGCCTTGTCCAAGATTAGCCCAATCATGAGCTTGGGGTTGATAACCTTGACGAACAGCTTGATCCATCACGTAAATAACTCCGGCTGATTCATGATTTTGGAAAAGCGCCATTGCAATAATTTAAAAATAAAAAAACCGCCCCGGTATGGGCGGTTTGGTTAAGAAATCTTTTCCTTTACGTAAACTTAAAGCCAACCACCCTTGTTTGGGCCGCTACAATCAATAATACCGCCGCAATCAATTGTTTGATTATACTTTTCATACTTTTTGTTGGCTATTTATAACTACATTATAATGATTAAAAAACTCAAGTCAAGTTTAAATATGAATCCACCACATATTGCACTCATCGGGTTTTTTTACTGATTATGTATTTTAATAGTGAATATTTATTATTAAAAATTTTATGAGGTCTTTCTTTATCGTACCGGATAAGATACTCTATCATTTCTTTATTAAATTTATGAAACCACCAACACCGGTATATTTGCAATGTATTTGATTGTAATACTCCGTGACTTATTTAGTCCCTCGAGTGCAATATGTAACTGAACTTATGCGCCTCTTGTACAAAGATATCAAAACTTCACAATGGAAGAAGTCAAACAATTAGGCTTTCAGGTTAAAGTTGATACAGAAATGATTTTAAAGCCGGCAATTGGTTTGAAATAAGATGAGACTTTTTCGGCTTTTTTAAGCATTGTTCAAGACGCTGAGGAATAGGAACCGGCTTATTGATTAATGGTTGGATAATATCTTGAAACTTGCCGGGGTGGGCGGTTGCTAAAAAAACGCCTAACATGGGCTTGGAGTATTGTTTCTGGAAATCTTTGAGCCCTTGATAAGCAACCGCGGTATGGGGATCAACTAAATATTTTTGTTGCTTGAATAGTTTTATAATCGCTTTTTTGGTGCGATGATCATTTATGCTAAAGCAAGCTAGATCATTTTTTAACTTTTTTAAGTTTCTTTGATACAAGTACCAAATTCGTTCAAAATTGCTAGGATTACCCACATCCATGGCGTTTGAAAGCGTTGATTTAGAGGGTTGGGCTCGGTATTGGCCGGTTTGGAGAAAATTTAAAAAGGTTTGGTTTCGGTTGATAGAGGCGACCAGTTTAGCTATGGGCAAGCCCATTTTTTTAGCTATGATGGCCGCGGTTAAATTACCAAAATTGCCACTGGGAACAGAATAAACTATCGATTGTTCGGCTTTTGGTTTTAGGCGGGAAAAAGAATAAAAATAATAAACGGCTTGGCCAATTAAACGGACAAAATTAATAGAATTGGCCGAAACCAGCGAAATTTTCCGATTCAAATCTTTATCTAAAAAAGCCTGTTTAACCAAACGCTGACAGTCATCAAAATCTCCTTGTACTTCCAACGCATGGATATTTGAGCCCAAAGTGGTTAATTGTTTTTCCTGAATCTGACTGACCTTGCCCTGGGGGTAAAGCAAATAAACCCTGACTCCGGGGATCTGAAAAAATCCATGAGCCACAGCGCTGCCAGTATCTCCGGAAGTAGCGGCCAAGATGGTAATTTCCTGATTTTTAGCCAATTCTTTAGTTATTCGAGCCATAAAACGAGCACCAAAATCTTTAAAAGCCAAGGTGGGGCCGTGAAATAATTCTAGACAATACAGATTAGATTCCACCGGTTCTAAAGGGACAGGAAAATTAAAGGTGGATTCGCAAATTTGTTTGAGCCGGGACAGACTTATTTTGGAAGAAAAATAACTTTTCAAAACAGCCAAAGCGATTTGATTAATGGATTTTTGGGAAAACTTTTTAATGGTTTGGCTAGACAAAGCAGGAATTTTTTTCGGCACAAAAAGGCCTCCATCAGGAGCTAAACCTGTTAACACAACTTGCGATAAAGCATAGTTGTTTTTGGAATCGCGGGTGCTTTGGAATTGCATGATGTCTTGATAATAATAAAAAATCTAGGTTTTCAATTGATTGGTTAGGCTTTGAATAAAATCATCAACGGTGCGGCTGCTTTGGTGTTGTTCAAAGGGAATAATAATATCGGCGTTGTTTCGATACTTGTTTAAACGAAAAGCTAATAATTCACTATAAGAACGCTCAAGCGCCTGATTTTGATTTTCGTCAGATTTTTGACTAAAAAGCCCGCCCCAAACAACCGGTTTGGGATCGCTTAAATAGGTTTTTAGCATTTGTTTTTGGTATTGGTGAGTTACGTCCAAACAAACCGATAAAGCATTGTGCCGAAGCCTTGCTAAAACTTGAGGATAATAAATACCGCTGCCGGTTAAATCAAGAATGGCCGGGGGCGAATAGTTTTGCCGCATTAATCTTTGTTCGGTTTCTTTATAAAGCCGCTCTTTGGAGGCAAAATCCGGGGTCCAGGGCATGGAAAAATAGTTGCCCATTTTTTGAGCATTGGTTTGGCCAGGATAATTTTTGATTAAAGCTTGGATTTGAGAATCAATTCCAATCAAATGGTCAAATTCAATATGATTTAGCATATATTTTTCAGCAATTTTTTTGGACCAATATGTCTTACCCGTACCGGACATACCTAAAAAAATAAGATTAAAATCGACAGATTTATCAGAATTGAGAAGGGTTTGAAACTTTTTTTGGGTGATGAGCATAACAATAATTAATAACAATTAAAATAAATACCTGGAAGCGCGAATAATATCGGCAAAAACTCCGGCCGCAGTTACTTCTGGACCGGCCCCGGGACCTTTAACCACCAGAGGGGTTTCTTTATAATAATCTGTAGAAAAAGCAATAACATTGTCGCTGCCTTTTAAATTGTAAAAAGGATGATCTTTAGCTACCGACATCAAACTAACTTTAGCTTGACTTGAGTCCAAATGACCCACATACCGTAATGCTTTACCTTGAGCCTGAGCTTTTTGTTTTTTTTGCTCAAAAAAAGCATTTTGCTTGGCAATTGTTTGGAAAAAACCCGGAATGGTTTCGGCCTTAAGACTAGCTTGATCTAACAGATTTTCAATTTTAATATCGCTTAATTCAATGGTTTGACCGATTTCTCGAGCTAAAATCAAAAGCTTTCGGGCAACATCTAACCCATTTAGATCGTCTCGAGGATCTGGTTCGGTATAACCTTTTTTATAAGCTTGTTCAACCACATGGCTAAATTTGGTTGAGCCAATAAAATTATTAAATATATAGCTTAAAGTACCGGAAAATATGCCTTGAATCTGATTAACCCGATCGCCGGCTAGGATTAAATTTTTTAACGGACCAATAACGGGCAAGCCTGCTCCAACATTAGTTTCATAAAAAAACTTGGCTTGACTTTGATTAACCGCTGCTTTTAAGGAACGGTGGGCTGGAAAAGCCATGGTATTGGCTTTTTTATTGGGAGTGACCACGGAAATATTGGCTTGAAACAACTGTTTATAATGCTTTATTACCGCTGAACTCGCGGTGCAATCAACAAAAATCGCATTGGGTTTTTTATGCTGAATAATACGCTTTATATATTTATCCAGATTAGCTTGATCCCCTTTTTGTTCAAGCGTTTGTTGGTAGGTTTTTAAGTTAAGACCGGCTTGAGAAAAAATCATTTTTTCTTCATTGCCAATGCCTAAAACTTGAAGATCAAGATGATGCTCTTTTAATAAATTAGCTTGCTCGGCTTTTATTTGTTTGATTAAACTACCGCCAATATTACCGGTACCCAGAATATAGACATGGATATGTTTTAAGTGAGGAAAGAAAAAATCTTCATGAACGGCATTAATCGCTCTTTGGCGGTCTTTTTTGGCAATAACCGCGGATATGTTTAATTCAGAAGAGCCTTGGGCGATAGCAACCACGTTCACTCGATTTTTACCCAGGGATTGAAAAAAACGGCCGGAGATGCCGGGGGTATTCTTCATGCCCAGACCAACAATGGCTAAAATTGCTAGATCGTTTTCTACAAGAACTTGATTGAATTTTTTATTTTTTATTTCCAGTTTAAATTCTTCTTGAATGACGGCTTGAGCTTTTTGAGCTTGATGAGGGCGAACGGCAAAACAAATTGAATGTTTGGATGAAGCTTGACTGATTAATAATATCTCGATTTTTGCCCGGAAACAGGCTTGGAAAATTCTTGATAAATAGCTCAGGTTATTGATTAAACCAGTACCCTCAATTCTCAACAAAGAAATATCTTTAATTGAAGATATACCGGAAATCTTATGTTTTTGTCGGGACTTTTGATTACTGATAAGCGTGCCTTGATTTTGAGGTTTTAAGGAACTTTTAATCAGAATTGGAATGTTTTTTTGCCGAACCGGTTGCATAGTGGGCGGATAAATAACCTTAGCGCCAAAGTGAGATAATTCAGTTGCCTCAGCATAAGTTAAATTACTGATTAAAAAAGCCTTGCTCACAACCCAAGGGTCAGCGGACATTACTCCGGCTACATCGGTATAGATTTCTAACTGATCAGCCTCCACAGCGGCCGCAATGATCGCTGCTGTGTAATCAGAACCGCCTCGACCCAAAGTCGTGGTTCTTTGATTTTTAGTGGCTCCAATAAATCCAGGAATAATATGAATAGCTTTTTTTGATGATATTTTAAAGCGAATATTTTTAAAACTTGACTTAAGGAAAATATTGGCTTGGTTGTAATTATCATCGGTTAGAATCAACTTTCTAGCATCAAGATAACGGGCGGGTAATTTCCGGGACTTTAGGTAAGAGGTAAGAATTAAGGCGGTTGATCTTTCACCAAAGCTTAAAATATAATCAAGAGTCATGGGGGTTAACTCTTTAATCAAGTAAACACCTTTAAGAACAAAGGATAATTTTTGAAATAAGTTTTTTTGCCGCCCCAGAACTTGATTAAGTTTTTTTGAATCCCTAAATAAGTGTCGACATAAAGATTGGTATTGTTTTTTAAAAGTTTGAAATTGTTTTTTAAAATCATCATCTCCAATAGAGGCAAGCTTGGCTATGGCGATTAATTGATCAGTAGAATCTCCAAGAGCAGATACAACCACGCAAAGGGGCTGTTTTTGTTTTTTGATAATCTTATGGATGTTGATAATTTTTTTGGCATCGGTTAAAGAGGAACCGCCAAATTTGATTACTTGCATAAAATATTTTTAAAAAATTATTGAAATAACGGGTTTGAATAATCTGGAAAAATTCCAATTTTTTGCAAAGCTGATCGAGTTTTTGTTGCCAGGCAGTTAATAACTTGTTCTGATCGTTTACAAATATTTAATTTACTATATTAAAAAAACCCGGCTGATTTTACCGGATTTATTAAGTTAAGAATCAAAGCTTAACTAAACCGGCCGCAGTCGGGCTGTTGTTCCAGTTAATCGAGTTGTTTTCTGTCGTGATGCTTTAAACATTTTATTGGTTTAATTCATGGCCTAGTAGGTAACCAATGCCTCGGATTTTTTGTTTAGCTGCATTTTATTATTGTTGGATTATAGCAATTTTTTTTTAAGTGTAAAGCGTGTGTATGAGTCTACCACATATCGCACTGTTTAAGATTTTTTTATTTTTTTTGATCCCTGCTTAACTAAACCAAAAAACATTTTTGTTTTTAAAATTTTGCTGGTGAATTCCAGAAGATTGCGGGTGACGATTACAGCGGTAAATAGACTCAAAAGAATACCTAATAAAAGAGCAATGGCAAAGCCCTTGACCAAACCGCTACCAAATAAAATCAAAATTACGCAGGTGATTATGGTTGACAAATTACCGTCGCGAATCGATGACCAGGCTTTTTTAAAACCATTGTCAAGAGCTTCTCGCAGGGGTCGGCCTTGGCGGATTTCTTCTTTGACGCGCTCAAATATTAATATATTGGCATCTACCGCCATGCCAAGAGAAAGAATCAAACCAGCAATACCTGAAAGAGTTAGGGTAATACCAAGAATTTTATAAACTGAAATTAATAGCACGGCGTATAGCGCCAAAGAAAAAACCGCGATCAGGCCAAAAGTTAAATAAAGAACGAACATGAAAACAGCCACTAAAATTAAACCAAAAGTACCGGCGGTTAAACTCTTATTTAATGATTCCTGTCCCAAGCTTGCGCCTACATTTTCTTGACTAATGACTTGAATTGGGATAGGCAAGGCGCCGGCGTTTAAATTCCTAGCTAACTCCCGGGCTTTTTGAACGCTTTCCAAACCGGTAATTTCCGCGGTCCCATCAGTTATTACGC
>WJJI01000005.1 GCA_014729795.1 Candidatus Moraniibacteriota bacterium | reverse complement strand
TTTAAGCTTGGAAACAACCTGTGATGAAACCTCTTTTGCTTTGGCAAAGTTAGATTCAAGCGTTGCAAGTATTGAGCATCTAAACATAGCCAGTCAAGTCAAGGTTCACAAACGGTATGGTGGCGTTGTACCAAACCTTTGCGCTCGCGAACATCTTAACAATTTTCAACCATTGCTAACCCGGTTACTTGCTCAAACCCAAACTCAACTTAAGCATATTGATTGCTATAGCGTGGCTCAAGGCCCGGGTTTAATTCCGGCGCTATTAGTAGGCGTCTCAATTGCTAAAACTCTGTCTTATTATCATCAAAAACCACTTATTCCCATAAATCACTTACAAGCTCATCTTTACTCGAATTGGCTTAATCATCGAGATGCTTATCAGGAAAAAGTTCGGTTTCCGGCTCTTCATTTATTAGTATCCGGGGGCCATACGCAATTAATTTTGATGAAGCAACATTTAGATTATCAATTATTAGGAGAAACCGTAGATGACGCCGCGGGCGAGGCTTTTGACAAAGCGGCTCGTCTGCTTGGTTTGGGCTATCCCGGGGGTCCGCTTATTCAAAAATATTCAAAAAAAGGTCGAGCAAACGCCTACCAACTTCCTAGGCCCATGTTAAACAAAAGTTCTTTAGATTTTAGTTTTTCTGGCTTAAAAACTTCATTTTTGTACCTTATCAAAAAAATCAAGCAATCTTCGCCCAAACATCGCTTAACCCCTATTCAAATTAGCGATCTAGCTGCTTCATTTGAGCAGGCGGTTGTGGATTCATTGCTTGGTAAACTTGAACAAGCCATTAAAAAACACCGACCCAAGAGTGTTCTTTTGTGTGGCGGGGTAGCTGCTAATCAAAAATTGAGAAACCGGTTTCAGCATATTGGTCAAACTCTAAAAATTAAAACTCATTTGCCGCTTTTGAAATATTGCTCAGATAACGCGGCAATGCAGGTGCCAGTTGTTTTCAATCGATTACGGTTTGAGTCTGCAAACCAATTTCAAAATACCTGGAAGACCCTTGAACCTCAAGCCGATTTAACTCTTTAAGCCAAACCCTTGCCAACTAAAATAAAAACTGTCAAAATATATCAGTTAAAGCTCATTATAAGCTTTAGCATTCAATAATTTCACCTAGATTACCAAGGCATAGCCAAGCCCATTATTTAATATTTGTTTAAAATTCTTTGATTTTTCCGCTTGCTATGTTTTGTTGGCATTGATAAAAATCATTAATGCGGAACAACTCATCTAAAATTATTATTGGAGTTAGCGGTAAAAACGGCAGCGGCAAAGATACGGTTTGTGACTTTATCGCCCAAGAGCACCAGGGAATTAAACTGGTTTTTTCTGATCTATTGCGCAAATCACTTTCTGTCTTCATTCACGATATTGGTAGAGACGATTTTAGCTGGCTTTCAACTAATTTAAGAAAAAGGTATGGTCAGGGAATTTTAGCCAAAGGCATGGAAAAGGAGATCGCAAATCAAAAAAGTAAACTGATAATCATTTCCGGTGTACGCGATCTAGGAGAATTTCGAATGATCAAAAAATACGACCAAGGATATTTAATTTACATTGATACCCATATTAAAACTCGTTGGCAACGTTTATATCAAAGAGGGTCAAAAGCTGATGATCAGATTAGCCTAGAGGAGTTTATTGCCAAAAAGGAACAACTCCCTTCAGAGCAATATCTAAATCAACTGAAAAGTAAAGCCGATTTTATAATTTCCAATAACACAACCAGACAAGAACTGCGTGAACAAATTGAACAAGTTATGCAAAAAATATTGTTTTAATAAGCAATAAGTTTACCAATTACCTTAAGCCCTAAACATAATTATTGATTTCAATTTAATCGCTTCCCCATGCGCAACACTAAAAAAATTTATATTGGTTTGGTAGGAGAAGCCGGTAGTGGCAAAGATACCTCCGCTGAGGCACTTGAACAGGAATTTAAAGCCAAGGTGCTTACTTCTTCGTATTTATTAAAAAAATCTTTAAGTGTTTTTTTGGATAAAATTTCCCGTCGAGATTACATTTGGTTTGTCAAAAAACTGATCAAAAGATATGGAGACGATATTATTTCTCGAGCCATGCTTAAAAGTATGGAGGAGTTTGATAATCCGATCATGGTTTTTAACGGCGTTCGTTTACCCAGTGATTATCAAATTCTTAGAAAGCTACCCAATAATTATTTAATTTATATTACCGCTGGACCAAAAATTCGCTGGAGCAGAACCATTAAAAGAAAAGAAAAATCAGATGACAACGCCTCTTTTGAAGAATTTTTAGCCATGCATCAAGAAGCAACCGAAGTCAACGTTCCTAAAATCGGCGCCAAAGCTGATTATAAAATCGTGAATGACGGCACCAAGCAAGATCTTGAGCAAAACGTCATAAAAGTAATGAAAGACATAATCAAAAAATCAAAAAAGTAAACTTAAACATTCAAAATAAAATAACAGACAGGGGCAGGAATGGCTATTTTGGCTCATCTCCTTGTTTAAGCAAGTTTACCGGGTAAACCTTGATTTGTTTTGTCTGTTTTTGAATTTCTGGCAATCTTAATGGTTGAGCGTCTGCTTTTTGAGCCGGTAATTGCTCAAAGTATAAATTCCAAGTAAAGCTGCCGCTTAACCTTTGCAAGTAATCTTGGTACGGACCTGGATCCCCGGCGGTTAACAGCCAAACCTTTTTATATTGATATTTTTTTATCTTACTCAGGTCTTGAGGATTAAATATGTACACTGCGTTTTTGTTAGCCAAATAGCGCAAGGGTTCTGAGATTAAACTCCAATCATTAAATCCACAGCTCTTATCAACCAATAACAATTCATCAGATCCAAACTCATCGCCCAATTCCAGTATTTGTTTTTTAATCCCCGGATTCTCTTGCTTGATTGCGTAGCGAATTAACAAATCACCTTGAATCAAAATCAAAACTAAAAAAACCAAACCCAAAAACAAATTTTTTTGTTTTTTCAACTTAAATTTTTTTCGCAAGGTTATTAGCGCTGGAAAAATCCCAAGAATCAACAAAGGCCAAAGCGAAAACATAAATCTGCGCAGCATCCAAGGGTGATCCAGGGTTATTAAAGGTTTGAATAAGAGTATTAAATAAGGGCTTAAAAACAAAAATAAAATAGCGCTTGAATTTAATTTTAGATTTTTAATCCAAGTTAAAAACTTTTTGCCGGTTTTGTTTTTATTTTTTTGCCAAAAACCCAGCATAATAATTCCAACACCCCCCAAACCCAAAAGCAGCCCGGGCGTGATTCGATAATGCCAAAGCGTCCTTTGCGTTGCCCAGGTTTTATTTAATAAACCGGCTTGCTTTTCTTTGATTTGTTGAACCTGGGAATTACTGGCTTCATAACCGATTAAATCCTTAAATAGTTTTTTATATAATGGCGAGATTGTCAGAGAATAAATCAGGAAAATCGACCCGACAGCAATTAAAAAATATTTTTTTCTTTGATTCAGGTTAAGGTGTAATTGACCTTGCATTTTTTTAAGATAAACAACAAAAACAGTTAAGATGATCAAATATATTCCCTCAATTCTAATTAAAACAAAAGCCAACAATGAAAGCGTGGCCAAATAAAAATTAATAGTCGCCACGGCAGAGCCATGTTTGGTTTTTTCAGCCAAAGGTTTTCTGGTTAATTGAATAAAGTTCAACAGAAAAAACATTAAAAAACCAAAAGCATATACCTCGGTATAATTTTGTCGACTAAACCAAATAAACGGAAAACTGGTTGCTAGCAACGCGGTTGCCATAAAAGCCGCTAATCGATTTTTAGCTAACTTTAAACCAAGTAAATAAAAACTAAACAATCCTAAAAGCAGACCCCCGGCATTAGCTAGTTTTAAACCAAGTTCACCCAATAAATCATACCAAAAACCCAAAATCACAACGTAGCCCAAATTAAATTGGGTTTTTAACAGACCTTGAGCGGTAAAAATAAAACCCGGATAATTTAACGCCAATTGGTTTGAATCTTGATTATCAAAAGCGTCCGCGGTTTCATGAATGTTGAGCAAACTATTATTATTCGCTAATTCAATACCAGCCTCAACCATGGCGCCCGGATCTCGACCTCCTAAATAATTAATTGAGAAAAATTGAGCCATGTAAATCATAATCCCCAAGCTCAAAAATAACATGATTAAACCTTGTTTAGACCAGAATACCGACTTAAAATTAATCAATTTTTGGCTTGAGATTCTCTTATATATATATCCTGATAATAATATCACGACTCCAACAATCAAAATTGCGTAAAAAGTATCCAGCAAAGCCGCAATAAAAGAAACAAGGGTAATCATCAAAACCAGCCATCCAAAACAATATGTAATAATAATTTTTTTGTTTGACATTTTTTAAAAATATAAAACTTAAATCAATTCTTATGTTTACGGACCTCTAAATTTTATTTGGTAGGCATGACTGTTGATTTCAAATAAACTTCTTGAATTTGATTGATTTCATTGATAAATTTGTCTAATTCATTTTGATTAGCCTCCGCTATTAAAGTAATAATACTAGAACAATGATCGGTGCAACGCTTTGCCAAAGGAATTCCCATCCGACCGATAAATAGCTTTCCGTGTTTGGTAATAATTTCATTTACTGCTTTAGCGTTTTTTTGCCGGTTTAGAATCAAAATTGATATAGTGAAGATTTTATTTGATGAACTCTTTTTTAATGCCTGGTTAGACGCTGGTTTTGTCATTTGAGGTTGAGCTTTTGTTTTGAACTCCTTGCTTTGGTTTTGAGTCTTGGCTTCAGACGGTTCTTGTTCTTCATCTTGCCCCGGCTTTTTCTTAAGTTCGCGAGCTTCCTGACCTTGATTTATTTTTTCAGTCTCGGGTTTGTCCGATTCACTTATTGGTCTGGTTTGGTTGGCTTGGCCGGTTTGAGTCTGACTAAGACTTAATGATTGTTCAGGTTTGTTTAAATCTTGTCTGCTTGGCGTAACAGCGGGTTGAGTTGGAGCCGTCGTCGGAGCCGATGCTCTAATATTGTTAGGTATGGTTTGTGAAGGCCTAGGCTGGTCGCTTTCTGGCTCTTGGGCTGAGGCTTGCGGCTTGAACTGTAAATCATCGGTCTGTCTATCTATGGTTTGACTACTGCCAGTACTGCCAGACATTGAGCTTGGCGCTCCGCTGGGAGGCGCCGAAGGCGGAGGCGGTGACATGACGGGTTGCGGAGTTGGCTGCTGGCTGCTTTGATTAAAATTTAGACTATGACTCGGTTCTGGTTGACTAGCAGCGCTATTCGCTCCAGACTGATTAGTCGTTAGATTTGCTTGAGGCTGATTTGTAGCCTGAGGAATTGGGTCTTGATGATTAAGTTTGTTGTTTTGTTGGGACGGGTTTTGATTATCAGAGTCAAGTACTCCGTAATCAGTTTGGTTTTGGTTTTGATCTGGCATAATTGGTTTTTTAATTTTTAATTTCTGATTATTTAAAGGTGTTGCTAAACCCGCTATATTGGCTAAAGTCTCCTGGTTCGTTTGTTTGCTTTTTGCCCATACTTTATCCTGATTTGCTTGCAATTCATTGTCTTTTAAACCTAATTTATTTTTTAAAAAATACCTCGCGTCATTGGTATTTATTTGCTTTTCCAATTCTTGATTGTTAAGTGGCTTGGCTTCGTCATCTTGAATATTTTTTCCATTACCCGGCTCAGTTGATCTTTTGGTCCCCTTACCGCCAAACAGTTTATGAATTATACCGGGTTTGGATTTTGCAGCTTTTTGATCTTCCTGATCTTCTAAGTTTTTATCCTGAGTCTTCTTTTTGCGGCCAATGCCCAATAAACTATCCAGCAACCCGGGCTTAGAGGAATTTCGGTCTTTTTCTGTGTTTGAATCTGGGGTTTTTTCAGAATACTTTTTATTATAACTCCCCGAACCCCAATTTAAATTTTTATAACCAGTAATATCTTCCAAGGGTTTTTCCAACTTCGCGGCCATGGAGGGACTGAAACGATCATTTTTTTCTCGGTATAATTGTTGAATAGCGCCCTTGGTTTCACTTCTGGTCAAGCCACCCCCTTGTTTGCCTCGTTTTTGTAATGTTTTATATAAAGCTTTTTGCTTTGTCCGGTTAAGCATACCTTTGGTGCCTTTCCTTATTTTTTTGCCCATTTCTGAACGATGAAAACCACCTCGAAAATCTTTAGAGCTGACTTTGGTTGTGCTAAAAAACCCCATCTAATTAAATTTTAATTGTCTTAAAATAAACCAAAACCCTTAACGAATTTATCCAACGCGCAACACCTTCTATTTTTGTTTTGACTCCTGTAATTTTAACTGATTATTTTTCACTTGGGTTTTGATCGCGGTTTGGGCCAAGCTTTTTCGGTTTAGAATAATTTTTGCCGCTGGATTTTTAATCATTTCTTCAATATTTTTTCTTAACAACCTAGCTCCCTCGCTGCTGTCTTGACTTTGACGGGCCAGCCAAGTTAAAGTTTTTTTATCATACTTAAGCTGCGCCTTTTTTTCTTTTAATCGTTTGTTTATTTTACTGATTTCAATTTGAGCGATTTCTTGCAGATCTTTTTTGGTTAGTTGATTAAAAACCAGTAAATTATCAATTCGGTTTACCAATTCCGGTAACAAGGTTTCTTTCAGCTTATTGATCACCCGGTCTTTTTTTTCGGAATCAACTGATTTCTGCTTCGTGTCTTTATTTTCGGCAAAACCTATGGATTTATTCAAAAATTCGTCTACACCAATATTGGAAGTAAAGATAATAACCGTATTTTTAAAGTTTATTTTACGACCGCTAGCGTCGGTTAAAACTCCATCCTCTAAAATTTGCAAAAATAAGTTGAACACATCGGGGTGACCTTTCTCAATTTCGTCAAATAAAATCAGGCTAAAGGGATTTCTCCTCACTTTTTCGGTCAACTTGCCTCCTTCTTCAAATCCCACATAACCGGCCGGCGCTCCTATTAATCTAGAAATATTGTACTTTTCGGAAAATTCACTCATATCAATTCTTACAAAAGAATCCTGATTCTTGAAAAGCATCTTTGCCAAAGTTTTAGCTAGATAAGTTTTACCCACTCCGGTTGGCCCTAAAAACACAAAGGAACCCAAGGGTCTTTGGGGGTCGTTAATCCCGGCAAAAGCTTTTTGCAAGGTGTTACCGATTACTTCAATGGCTTGATTTTGCCCAATAATTTTCTTTTTAAGCTTTTTGTTAAGCACTAAAATATTTTGATCATCAATCACTTCTTGTACCGGAATGCCGGTTTGGATAGAAACAATTTCTTTAATATCTTGCTCGGTGATTCTTAAAAAAGTCATTTTTCGTCTCCGATCTTGTTCCTTCATGATGCTAACCAAAATTTTGTTTAAATCTTCTTCGTCTTTTTTTAAACTAGAAGCCACTTGAAACTCATTCTTGATCACTAGCTTTTTTTTCAATTGATTGATTTTCTCTTTTTGCAAATAACAGCGCTTCATTTTTTTAGTCATCTCGTAAGAAATTGCTTTTGCTTTTACTCTTGCTTGGGCTTCATCAATTAAATCGATTGCTTTATCCGGTAAAAAACGATCATTGATATAGCGACCGCTTAAATTAATCGCCGCTTCAATCGCCTTTTCGTCAATAGTAACCTGATGATGCTCTTCATAGTTCTTTTTAATGCCCTTCAAAATTTCTCTCACTTGTTTTTTGCTAGGCTCCTTGACATAAATGGGTTGAAATCGTCTTTCCAAAGCCGGATCTTTTTCAATATACTTCTTATATTCATCCAAAGTGGTAGCCCCAATTATTTTGATTTTACCTTTAGCCAAAGCCGGCTTTAAAATATTAGCCGCGTCCATGCTGCCTACCGCGTTGCCAGCTCCCATTAAATTGTGAATTTCATCAATAAACAGTATAACTTCTTGATTATTGCTCGCGTAATCTATAATTGACTTCATTCGCTGTTCAAACTCGCCTCGAAAAGAGGTCCCGGACAAAATCATACCCATATCCAATTCCCAAATAACTTTGTGATTTAAATAAATAGGCACCTCTCCTTGGTTGATTCTTTGAGCCAAGGCCGAAACAATCGCGGTTTTTCCCACTCCCGGCTCTCCAATTAAAACCGGATTATTTTTGTTTTTTCTTAATAAAACACTGATTATCCTTTCTATCTCATCATTTCTGCCCACCACCGGAGCGACATCGCGCTTAGAATTCTCTTTGTTTAAATGTGAAGCGTATTTTTCTAGAATGTTAACCGATTTGTCTTTGCCTATGATTGTGTTGGTAGGATTAATTGCCTTAATAAAATCCGGCATTTTCATTTTAGCCATTTTTGGTGATCGGCTCGATCCCAAACCGGGTTTCATAGATGTTGCGGTTTGAGCGTTTTTTTCATTGGTGTTTGACTTCCTCTGATTGGATAATAGATGTCTAATGGTTTCTTCATCCGAATTCATGATTGCGTAAATCATATGTTCGGTTCCAATATAAGGATAGTGATATTGAGCCGCGATTTTAGTAGCTTGTTTAAAAGCATGTTTAAGTTTTTCTGAATAAGCAAGCCTGACCCTGGGTTTTTTATTCGCGGTTTTTGATTTTGTTGTTTGTGATTGGTTTAGGTTATTCAAGCCGATTTCCTGCAAAATATTTTGCCCCACACTGCCTTTTTCCAAAGCGATCGCGCGCAGTAAATGCAAGGTGGAAATTGATTCAGCGTCAGCTTTTTGAGCTATTTCTTTAGCTTTTTCAATCGCGTTGCGCATGTGTTTGGTAAATTTGGAAGTAATATTTGAATTTGTACTTTTGGTCATGATTTGGTAAATTAATTATTCTGTTAGATAAACTGCCTTACATTGTTTATTATAAATATTTTTTTGGAAAAATAAAGAGCTACCGGGTAAAAATCTCCTTGACATTTATTCTAGATTAGTTAAATTATAAATCAAGAACAAGCAAGGCTTTTATAGGCTAAATTATTGGTTTAGCTTTAATTAAATAATTAAATCATTAATCACAAAGATCAACTGGATAAAACTTAACCCCTTCATTTAAACCAAGGCATAAACAGTATTGTCTGTTTATAGCATTAAAGGTTTATCTGAACAAGGTTAAGGTTGGTCTTTTAAAAGGAATTCTAAACAATGTCAGAAAAATTTGACCGCAACAAACCCCACATCAATGTTGGTACTATCGGCCACGTTGATCATGGTAAAACTACTTTGACCGCCGCTATCTTGCATGCGCTCAAGTTGTCCGGCAAAAAAGCCAGCGAAAAAGGCGTAGATCAGATTGACGCCGCTCCGGAAGAAAAAGAAAGAGGCATCACCATTGCTACTGCTCATGTTGAATATGAGTCAGACAAACGTCATTATGCTCACGTAGACTGTCCTGGTCACGCCGACTACATTAAAAATATGATAACCGGCGCAGCTCAAATGGACGGCTCGATTTTAGTGGTTTCTGCAGCTGACGGCCCCATGCCGCAAACTCGAGAGCATATTTTGCTTGCCAGACAAGTGGGGGTTCCTTCAATTGTCGTGTTTTTAAACAAGGTTGACCAGGTTGACGACCCTGAATTAGTTGATTTGGTGGAAACCGAAATCAGAGAATTATTAAATAAATATGAATTTGACGGAGATAACGCCAAGATTGTTAGAGGCTCAGCCTTAAAAGCTCTAGAAGCCAAAGATGCTAACGATGAAAACGTAAAAGCGGTTTTAAACCTAATCGATGCTTTAGACGAACAAATTCCAGAACCGGAACGCGACATTGACAAACCTTTCTTAATGCCTATTGAAGATATTTTTTCTATTGAGGGTCGCGGAACGGTTGTCACAGGCCGGATCGAAAGAGGTGTGGTTAAGGTTAACGAAGAAGTAGAAATTATTGGCATTAAAGATACTCAAAAAACAGTGGTTACCGGGATTGAAATGTTCAATAAAGAGCTTGATCAAGGCCAAGCAGGCGATAACGCCGGGATCTTGATTAGAGGTATTAAAAAAGAAGAGGTGGAAAGAGGTCAGGTTTTAGCTAAGCCCGGATCTATTACTCCTCATTCGGAATTTGAAGCAGAAGTCTACGTCTTAACCAAAGACGAAGGCGGCCGACACACTGCTTTTGTAACCGGCTATAAACCACAATTTTACATTCGAACCACTGATGTTACCGGCAATGTGACTTTGCCTGAAGGCACTGAAATGGTTATGCCTGGCGATACTGTTAACCTGAAGGTTAAATTATCTTCCAATGTAGCCATGGAAAAAGAAATGCGCTTCGCTATTCGGGAAGGTGGACGAACTGTAGGAGCCGGAGTGGTTACAAAAATCATTAAATAGATATAATATTTTAGAGCAGTTTTTATGTATCAAGCTGCAATAATAGGGATAAGTTTATTTGCATTTTTAAATTTAAAGGTATAAATGGCAACCAAAAAGTCAGTAGCTACCGCCCAGGATGAAAAGCCGAGAATTAGGATTAAAATCAAGGGTTATGATCACCGGGTTATAGATAAATCAACCAAGCAGATCATTGACACCGCGCAAAGAAACGGAGCTTCAGTTGTGGGACCAATTCCGCTACCAACAACAGTGAAGCGTTTATCCGTTAATCGGTCCACGTTCAAGCATAAATACGCCAAGGATCAGTATGAAATCAAAACGCATAAGCGCTTGCTCGACATTGAGGACTTTAATCAAATGGTGGTTGAGTCATTGGTTAATTTGGACCTACCAGCCGGAGTTGATATCGAGGTTAAAATGTAAGCCTGAATGATTTATTCAGAGTTAAGAACCCGCAAACGCGTCTTCTGATTTGCCTTTTTTGTTTTTTTTTACTATAAATAGATAAAGGCGGTTTTCATTAGCTGTCTTTATTTTTATTCTAGGATATATTAGCAATATTATAATATTTATACCCACATGTTTTTAATTGCCAGAAAACTAAAAATGACCCAAGTTTGGGATAAAGATAACAAGTTACAACCGGTGACCTTGGTTAAATATTTGCCAAATAAGGTTAAAGCTCTGAAGAGCCAAGCCAAGCATGGCTACGAAGCTCTTGTGCTTTCTGATGGGATTATAACAAAGGAGTTTAGGGTCAAGGATAGTCAAAGTCTTGGCTATCAAATTGCAGATCAAATCAAGTTGGATTCGTTTATCCAGCAAAATAGAGTCAAAGTAACCGGGATTAGCAAGGGCAAAGGATTTCAAGGAGTGGTTAAGAGACATGGCTTTAAAGGCGGTATCGCTACTCATGGTCATCGACACGATTTAAGACAAACCGGTTCAATTGGCTCGGCTTTTCCCGAGCACGTGCGCAAAGGAAAAAAAATGGCTGGCAGAATGGGCGCCGAGCAAATAACCGTAAAAAATTTAAGCATTATCCAAATTGATGAAAAAGCAGGCTTAATCAAGATTAAAGGCGCTATCCCCGGAACAAGAAATAGCGCTGTTTTTATTCGGCAAACCTAATTTTTGAATTTATGAAATACCCTGTTTACAACCTAACCGCCAAGAAAGTCAAAGACATTAGCTTACCCCAACAAATAGCAAAGCACATTCCTGATCATAATTTAATTCATTGGGTTTATTTAGGCCTGAGTCATAACAGAAGAAAAGCCCGAGCTCACACAAAAACCAGAGGTTTGGTTCGTGGCGGTGGACGGAAGCCTTGGCGACAAAAGGGTACTGGTAACGCCAGAACCGGCTCCATCCGAAACCCGATTTTTAGAGGCGGAGGCATTACATTTGGCCCTACCAATCAAAAGAACTACACCAAAAAGGTTAACAAAAAAGAGCGAGCCAAAGCTTTTTATTCCGCCTTGATAGGTAAAATCAAAGACCGGGAAATACGCCTTATCAGCCAATTTGAGCTTGCCAAACCCAGCACCAAAAAAATGCTTAAGCTGTTTCAAGTTTTAAAAACCTCAACCAAATCAACTTTGATAGTTACCAGCAAAAAGAACCTAAATTTGGCCAAATCTATCAATAACATCGATAAAGTAAGGCTTCAACCAGGTATTAATATTTCTTGTTTGGAGCTGCTTAATTATCAGTATATTTATTTTGAACAATCCGTTTTACAAGAGCTATTAAAACGATATCAGGTTCAAACCAAGCAACAGGAGTCATTAAAACAATCAGCAATCACGTCCGCGCCGTCAAAAAATCAAGCGACTCGGTCGCTCAAGTCCGCCCAAGAATCCAAATCAAGCCGAACCTCATCAGAAAAGTCTAGTAAATCCCAGGGCAGCCAAAAAAAGGCCGAGTAAACAAGTAATTCTTAAAAGATTTATAGTTAGCCATGGAAAAAAAATCAAGTTTTTTGCAAAAATTCAGATCCTCTAAAAAGCAGCCTCGCGCGGGAAAAAACAACCGTGATTCTTCCAATTCGCCTAAAACCAATAAAAGCAAGAGTAAAACCGCTCAAAAGAACAATGATTTTGCTTCCATTCAGGCTCAAAAAAGATTAATTAGGCCTTTGGATACTGAAAAGTCAAGTCAGCTTGCTAGTTTAGGCAAATACGTTTTTCAGGTTCCTGACTTTGCTAACAAAAAGCAAATCAAGCAAGCGGTACAGAGTTATTATAATGTGGATGTTGACAAGATTAATATTATTAATTATAAACCCAAAACCAAGCGTTTCGGCGCCACAACAGGTAAGCGATCTTCGTATAAGAAAGCTTTTATTACTGTTAAAAAGGGCCAAAGCCTAACTTTGTAAATAATAGTTATGTTAGTAGTTAAAAAAATTAAAAATCGTGGCAAGCGCGTCCTTTCATATGTTCGGGAAAAACAGGTTGATTATCGAACCCGTCCCTGGAAAAGCTTAACCAACAAAGGCAAAAAGCGTTCGGGTCGGATGAAGTCCGGGGCTATTTCGGTTCGAAGGCGAGGCGGTGGTCGGAAAAGACGCTACCGGATTCTTAACTTAAAGGCCCTGCAGGGAGAATTTCAGGTTGAACGCTTAGAAAAAGACCCCAACAGAAGCGCTTTTATTGCGTTAATTAAATCCCAAGATCAGCAATATTCCTATATTCTTGCTACTAATGGTTTAAAGCCTGGCCAAAAAATTATTTTTGGCGATAACGCCCCAATTCAGGAAGGTAATCGCACCATGCTGAAAAGAATTCCGGCCGGTAGTATTATCTCCACCATTCAATTAAATCCGGATTCGCCTGCTCAATTGGCTAGATCTGCTGGTTCATTTGCAAAATTAATGGGTTGTGAAAAAGGGTTTGCTCAAGTCAAGCTACCTTCTGGTGAAATTAGACTAATCAAACAAACCTGCTATGCTTCCATTGGTCAAGTTTCCAATTTGGAATATAATGCTCAACGTATCGGCAAAGCAGGTCGCAGAAGAAACATGGGCTTTCGTCCCCAAGTTCGCGGAAAAGTAATGAATCCGGCTGATCATCCTCATGGAGGCGGAGAGGGTAACCAGCCTATTGGCCTACCGCATCCTAAGACCCCTTGGGGCAAGCCCGCGCTTGGTGTTAGAACCAGGCGAAAAAAGACCAAGAGCAATAAATATATTCTAAAAAGAAGAAGTAAGTAAAAAGTATGTCAAGAAGTTTAAAAAAAGGCCCTTATGTTGATCCGAAAATCTTGAAAAAAATTAAAAATCAAGATGCTAAGGACAAAAAGCCGATCAAAACCTGGTCAAGAGATTGCACAATTATTCCTGAAATGATAGGCTATACTTTTGGAGTGCATAATGGTAAAGAACATGTGGATGTTTTAATAACCGAAGAAAAAGTTGGTCATAAGTTGGGAGAGTTCGCTCATACGCGCAAGTTTGTCCGTCACGGTGGTAAAATCCAAAAAGAGCTTGAACAGACTAAAAAACCAGAGTAATCCGATAATCAACAATAATGCAAGTCAAGTCCAAATTAAAAAATTTCCGTGTTTCTGCAAAAAAAATTCGGCCGGTTGCTCGTTCGCTTCAAGGCAAAGAGGTAAAAAAGGCCCGCCAGCAGCTTTTATTTTTGTCTAAAAAGATTTCCCAGCCTTTAATCAAGCTGCTTGATTCCGCGGTGGCTAACGCGATCAACAACAACGGTTATAGCAAGGATAATTTATTTATTGAATCAATCAAAATAGATCAAGGCATGGTTTTAAAGAGGTGGCGACCAAGAGCTCATGGCAGAGCTTATCCGATTTTAAAGCGTTCCAGTCACATTGAGCTGACGGTAAACGAAATCAATCCTAACCAGGCTCGATCCCAAGTTAAGACCAAAAAGGCCAAGACCATCAGCTATCAAGAGTTAAAAAAGGCAATTAGTGAAGCTGAGGACATGATGAAAACCGATAAAAAGGCGAAATCAAAAAAGGCCAAATTAGCTAAGAAAAAAAAGCCACCGTCTGCTAGCGATCTTAAAAAAGAGCCGGCCAAGAAGCCAAATAAAAAGGGTATTGGCGGCATGGTATCAAAGTTTTTTAGAAGAAAAAGCGGTTAATAATAATCATTATGGGTAAAAAAATCAATCCAATTAGTTTTCGACTCGGGGTGAATAAGTCATGGAAGTCCCGTTGGTTTGCTACTAAGCAGGCCTATTCTCGGCAATTGGAAGAGGATGTTAAAATAGTTGATTTAATTAAAAAGAATTGGAAATCAAGCGCGATTAAAAGCGTGCTGATTCGTCGCGCCGAAGGGCAGATAAAGGTTAAAATTTCTGCCGGTCGGCCCGGCGTCATTATTGGTAGGGGCGGCGCTGGTATTGAGGATATCAAGAAAAAAATCTTGGCTTTATTAATGTCAATTCGAGGCAAGCGGGTGAAAAACATTCCCAAATTAAAGAAATACGAGAAATCTGGTATTGAAATCGACGTGGCAGAAGTTAAAAACTTTGAGGAGAACGCTTCTCTTGTTGCTCAAAGTGTAGCCGAGCAGTTGGAAAAAAGAGTGTCCTTTAGAAGAGTTTTAAAGTCCAGTCTTGATAATGTTTCAAAGCAAAGACAAGTCAAAGGGGTCAAAATTATGATCGCCGGTCGTCTTAACGGCGCGGATATGTCTCGCACTGAATGGGTGATTAAAGGCGGTATACCCTTGCATACCTTGCGCGCCAATATCGATTACGGCAAAGCTCTTGCTTATACCACTTATGGAGTAATTGGCGTTAAGGTTTGGATATATAAAGGCGAAGTTTTTAAAAACAATAAGTCCTAAGTTGTTGAAATTATGTTATTGCCTAAAAAAATTAAGCATCGCAAGCAACACCAGCGCAAATTTCGATCCAAGACCAAAAGAGGAGACCAACTTAACTTTGGTAGTTTTGGCTTGAAGGTTTTAGATTCTACCTGGATTTCTTCGCGGCAGCTCGAGGCAGCCAGAAGAGCCATTACCGGCTATCTTCAAAGGCAGGGGAAAATCTGGATTCGAGTATTTCCCGATTCTCCCGTGACTCAGAAAGGAGCGGAAACTCCAATGGGTAAAGGAAAAGGCAGCGTTGAACATTTCGTGGCTTCAGTCAATCCCGGACGAATTATCTTTGAGCTTGATGGAGTTGAACCTGAAATCGCAGTTACAGCTTTAACCAGGGCTTCGCACAAGCTTTCAGCCAGGACCAAAATAATCAAGAAGTAATATAGCTCAATATCATGCAAACCCAGGAATTAAAAAAACTTACCCAATCCAGACTTCGAGAGCTAGAAGCAGCTGAACGCAAGCAAATTCTTGATTTATCTGCTAAGTTTGCCCAAAAAGGCGAAAATCAAGGTAATGTACGAGCCATTCGTCACGCTAAGAAAAATTTGGCTCGAATTTTAACCATAATTAACCAAAAGTCTTCCAATGAAAGCTAATCAATCAAAATCCAAAAAAAAGGCTTCTTCAGAGACAAAGTCGAAGAAAACCAATAAAATTAAGAAAGTCAGCAAGGCTAATGCCGCTAAAGTTCAATCAGCAAAAGCCAAAACCGTTAAAGAGCGGCCAAGTGTAAAAAAACAAGAACAGTCATTGAAGTTACTTCAAGGCGTAGTGATTAGCGATAAAATGGACAAAACTTTAGTAGTTGAAACCTCGAGAATTAAGATTCATCCGGTTTACAAAAAACGTTATCGGGTTAACAAGAAATATAAGGTGCATGATCCTGAGAACAAATTTAAAAAGTCCGATCAAGTAGTTTTTCATCCTTGCCGTCCCATTAGTAAAGATAAAAAGTGGCAAGTTTTGTATCAGTAAAGCATAAACTATGATTCAACCAGAAAGCCAATTAAAATTAGCGGATAATAGCGGAGCTAAACGAATCCAATGTTTTCGAGTTTTGGGCGGCACCAGAAAACGCTATGCTCAGATTGGTGATGTTGTTGTTGCCTCGGTCAAAGACGCAGAACCACGCTCCATGGTCAAGAGAAAAGAAGTGGTGCGAGCCGTTATTGTGCGCCAAACCTATCCATTTCGGCGACCCGATGGTTCCTATATTCGCTTTGATGAAAACGCTGCTGTAGTTTTGGAAGGCAATGAAATGAAGGCCACGCGTATATTCGGTCCTATTGCCCGAGAAATCAGAGATAAGGGTTATAAAAAAATTATATCCCTAGCTCCAGAAGTTATTTAATCATTAGCCATTTTCCATGAATGTAAAAAAAGGTGACCAAGTAGTTATCATTAGCGGTAAAGATAAAGGCTTCAAAGGTGAAGTGATCGAAATAAACCCCAAAAAATCAGTTTTAGTCGTGGATGGTGCTAATTTAATCAAGAAGCATATCAAGAATCCCAAAAGCAAGGAAAAAGGGCAAAAAATTGAAATGCCCGCGCCAATTCACGCTTCCAATGTAAAACTTTATTGTGATAACTGTAAAAAGGCTGTTAGAAGCGGTTCGAGAATCACCAAAGATTCAAAATCTAAAATAAGAATTTGTAAAAAGTGTCAAAATGAAATCTAATCCCAAGCAAAAAACTAACCGTTCGTTCAAAGGCAAAAAGACCCCAAGAAAACCTTCTGTTAAAAAGGCTCGGATTCAAGCTGCCCAACAAAGCAATTTGATGCATAAATATTTTAAACAAGTGGTACCTTTTATGATCAAGCAACATCATTATCAAAACTCTATGGCCGTGCCTCGTCTGCAAAAGGTGGTTATCAATTGTGGTATTGGACCCTGGTTGGAGAACAAAGAAATGCAAACCAATGTTTATAATGACCTCAAGATCATCACAGCTCAGAAGCCTGTTTATACCTTGGCTAAGCAAGCAATTTCCGGTTTCAAAATCAAGCAGAATCAACCCGTGGGAATCAAAGTAACTCTTAGAGGACTCAGAATGTATGATTTTTTAGAGCGACTAATAACTGTAGCCTTACCGCGTACCAAGGACTTTCAAGGCATTCCGGTTGCGAATTTTGGTCAAAAAGGCAATTTAAATATTGGCATTAAAGAACATACTGCCTTTGCCGAGATTGATACCGATACCATTAACTATACCTTTGGATTTCAAGTAAATATTATTAATAGCGCTCAAGACACCAAAGAATCCATCGCTTTAATGAAACAATTGGGCTTCCCAATTCAATAAAAGTTAACAAACCCAACCATTGACTTTTTCTAATAAATTCTGCATGATATTGATCTAACGTTTTGGATAAGCAATCATCATTAATCAGCTAATAATTTTAATAAAACATGGCCAGAAAAGCCTTAATTGAAAAATCACAACAAGTTCCTAAATTTTCTACTCGTACAGTACGACGCTGCTTTCGCTGTGGACGTAATCGAGGCTATTTACGTAGATTTAATTTATGCCGAATTTGTTTTCGGGAATTAGCTGAACAGGGTCGAATCCCTGGCGTTAAAAGAGCTTCCTGGTAATTATTGATTTTAATCAAATATGGACACAATCGCCAATATGTTTTCTTCCATTAAGAATGCTCAAGCTCGCCACCTACCTCAGGTGATTATTCCCTATTCCAATTTAAAAAACGCTATTGCCAAAGTTTTAAAACAAAATGGTTTTATTCAAACCGTGACAATAGCTAAAAATCAAAGTTTTAATGATTTAAAGATTGAATTGCGTTATAGTAATCATCGTCCGAAAATCAATCAAATTAAAAGAATTTCCAAGCCCGGTTGTCGCATTTACAAAGGATATAATCAGATAAGAAAAGTCAGAAACGGCTATGGCCTGGCGTTAATTTCTACTTCAAAAGGTGTGTTGAGCGATCGGCAAGCTAGAAAGCAAAAAGTCGGTGGTGAATTAATTGGTATAGTTTATTAAACCATATTATGTCAAAAATAGGAGTCAAACCCGTTAAAATTCCAGATCAGATCCAAATAAACCTTACCCGGGAGGAATTGAAAGCTCAAGGACCAAAAGGCTCTCTTGTGCTAAAATTACACCCAAAGGTTAAAGTTACACAAGAGCAAAATAACCTTATTGTCAACGCGGCCGATATTAACGACCAAGAATCTAAGGCTCTTTGGGGTACTTACCGAGCCTTGGTTAATAATATCATTCAGGGGGTGACAACAGGTTTTGAAAAGCAGCTAGAAATCAACGGAACCGGTTACCGAGCCTCCAAAGCAGGCAATAAATTAAAGCTTGAAGTTGGCTATTCTCATCCGGTGGAATTAGAGCCGCCTCAATCAATATCATTTGAAGTGGAAAAGAACATCATTAAAATTCAAGGTATGGATAAGCAATTGGTAGGGGAATGGGCTGCTAAAATCAGGTCTGTCAGAAAAGTTGAGCCTTATAAAGGTAAAGGCATTAAATATGTTGATGAATATGTTAAAAGAAAAGCCGGGAAAAAAGCAGTGAGTGAGGGCGGTTAATTTAATAATTTAGTACGTAATCCAAGAATCATATATGAAAAACCATAATCGCAATCAGCTTAGAAAAATCCGTAAAAAAAGAGTTCGGGTCAAGGGTACGGCAAAAGTACCTCGTCTTTCGATTTTTAAAAGCAACAATCGAATATATCTTCAGTTAATTGATGATTCAAATTCTGAAACCCTGGCCGCGGTTTTATCAGCCAAAGCCAAGGCTAATTTGACTAAAACCCAAGCTACAATTCAAGCAGCCACTGATCTTACTAAAAAAGCCAAAGCAAAGAAGATCACCCGAGCGGTTTTTGATCGCTCCGGTTATCGCTTTCATGGCCGAATTCAAGCAGTCAAGCAAAGCGCGGAAAAAAACGGGTTATTGTTTTCCTGGAACCAGAAATTGAAAAAATCCCAACAATAGTTAATATTCCTATTTATTTTATCAAGTAGATTCATGAAAAAGCATTCCAAAAAACCTAAAAGTGAATTTGAGCAAAAACTTATCGATTTAGCCCGGGTCACTCGAGTGGTTAGAGGCGGGCGAAGATTCAGGTTTAGAGCCACCGTAGCCGTTGGTAATCACAAGGGTAAGATTGGCCTTGGCCTTGCAAAAGGCATGGATGTAAGCGACGCCATCTCTAAAGCCTTTAACCAAGCCAAAAAAAATGTTGTTCAAGTCCCAATTCACAATGGCACCATTCCTCATCAAGTTTCTGATAAATATAAGAGCGCCAAAGTTTTGTTAAAACCGGCTAAAAAAGGTAATGGTATTGTTGTGGGCGGTTCGGTTCGCCAAATTGTCGAACTTTCTGGCATTAAAGATTTATCCGCGAAAATATTAGGTAAGGGAAGTAAGATTAACAATGCCTACGCCGCGCTAAAAGCCTTGGAAAGTCTTAACAATACTGTTATTAAAAAACCGGCCAACTTTGAAAAAACAAACCAGTCAAAAAAGACTAAAGATCAAGCTAAGCCTGCTGGCCGATCAAAAAAAGCAACTTCATCCGTTGCCAACAAGCCCAAGAAAGCATTAAACCGACAAAGCATGCAAACACCTAGCGCCAAAACAGCTAGCGCTAAAACCAAGAAGCAAGCTAGTGAGAAAATTAAATAACTATCCAGCAATGCAAATCCATCAATTAAAATCTAAAATTCAATCTAAGAAAAAGAAAAGAATTGGACGAGGCGGTAAAAGAGGAACCTACAGCGGCAAAGGCATTAAAGGACAACGCTCCAGAAGCGGTTCGGGCGGTAAAGGTTTAAGTGAAAAGGGCCGCAATTCTTGGGTTAAACGTTTTCCCAAACTGGGTGGTTTTCAATCAGTAAAACCGGATAATATTATTGTCAAAACCAGCGTTTTAAATCAAAAATTCAAGAGCGATGAAACCGTAAGCCCGGAAAGCTTGTTGAAAAAGTCAATTATCAGCAAGCCTAAACGTAAGCACACAGGCGCGGTACAGCAGGTAAAGATATTATTTGATCAAGACCTTGCCAAAAAACTTATCATCAAAAACTGTTTGTTATCAAAATCCGCAAGCAATTCTGTGAAAAAAGCGGGCGGGCAATTAACCCAAGAACCAGCCAGTAAAAAACCCTTACCTCGGTCAAAAAAAACTAGCTAAAAGACCAAAAAATCAACGCTAGTCGCAAGCGCTAGTTAATTCCTTGTCGTCAGCTTCAGCTTCTTGCTTACTGGCATAAAAAACTTTATTATCTTGCTTGATTCTATTGGCGCTTTTACAATCAATAGGATAATACTTGCTGCCATTTTTACTGGCCACAAACATTTTAGTTTTTGAATTTTGATTGTTTCCTTCTTCATTTGCTTTGAGCTTTTCCCCGGCTGTCGGCTCATTAAGCTCGCATTCAAACTCTTTTGTATCGATCACAATAGCCGGATTTTCTATTTGCATGCATTGTTTTTTTCCATGAAAGAAACTACCCAACATTACTAAAATTAATCCGGTTCCGTATAATAACCTATAATTTATTAACCAACCAGCTAATTTTTTTAATCCCACTTGCTTTTTTTCAAGATTTTTCATAGTATTGAACACAAGCCTTGGTTTGACACAGCCAAAGATATTTAAGTAATGAAATCATTATTCAGTTTAGCGTCTCATTATTAAAATTTTTTAAAAATTTATTTAAACAATGCTAAAATATTCTAAGGCCTGTCTAAACCATTATTAAGTATTAAGATTTGCTAAATGGCCCATCGTAAAGCCGCCGGTTCAACCAGATTAGGTCGAGATTCAATTTCTAAAAGATTAGGAGTTAAATTGTTTGCAGGCCAAAGCGTTCAACCCGGCAATATTATTATTAGACAACGCGGCAAGAAATATCGTGAAGGGGATAATGTCAAGCGGGGAGCCGATGACACTCTTTTTGCCACTACCAGTGGCTTGGTTAAATTTACCAAAAAAAAGATAAAAAAATTTGATGGCCGCTTGATCAAAACCACTTTTGTCAGTGTGCTTAAAAATAAATAAGTTCTTCTCAGTCCTTTACCGCTAGTTTATATTTTTTATGAAATCCATTAGCTTAAAAATTCTTGGTATCCTTGTTCTTTTTTTAGCTGGTTTGGCCGTGGTTTTTTCTACTTATTTACCTGATTTTACGCTATTTAATAAAAATATTACCCAACCATTAAAAAAACTAGAGATCAAGCAGGGATTGGATTTAAAAGGGGGCGCTCACTTGGTTTTCCAAGCCGATGTTTCTCAAATTCAGGGTCAAGAAAAGATTACTCAAAGTTTAACCGGCGCTAAAGATGTAATTGAAAGAAGAATTAACGCTTACGGGATTTCAGAAGCCGAAGTGGTTACCAGTCAATCGCAGGGGGAACATCGGATTATCGTGGATCTGCCTGGAGTAGAGGACGTTTCCCAGGCCATTGAAATGATCGGTCAAACTCCGACCCTTGATTTTCGCGAACCCAAAACCGACCAAGACTATGCCCTAACTCCAGAGGAAAAAGAGCAAATCAAAGCCCAAAATCAAGAAACCAAAAAAAACGCCCAAGAAGTACTTAAACAAGCTAAACAAGGCCAGGACTTTGCAGAACTGGCTAAAAAACATTCTCAAGATCCTGGCACCAAAGAAAAAGGCGGAGATCTAGGATTTTTCACCAAAGACACAATGGTTCCGGAATTCAGCCAAGTTATTTTTAATCCGGATTTTCAAGCCGGTCAAGTTTGGGATGAATTAGTTAAAACTCAATTTGGTTATCATATTATTAAGAAAATTGAACAAAGAGGCGAGGGCGAGGAAAAAGAAATCAAAGCCAGCCATATTTTATTTAAGTTATTGGATGAAGAAAAAAAAACCGAAACCGGGTTTCCTTACAAATTAACAGAATTAACCGGCAAGCACTTGAAAAGCGCTCAAGCAGGCACTCATCCGGTTACTCAAGAGCCGGTTGTGATTTTAAACTTTAACGATCAAGGCACAAAGTTGTTTCGAGAAATCACCGAACGAAACCTGAATCAACCCGTGGCTATTTTTTTAGATGGAATGCCCATTTCCGTTCCGGTTGTGCAAAGC
>WJJI01000040.1 GCA_014729795.1 Candidatus Moraniibacteriota bacterium | reverse complement strand
TTATCAAGTTGAGCAAGAGAGTGATTTAGTTGAAGAACAAGAAGAAGATGTAAATTCAGATCAAAACTCTGACATAAATCAAGAAGATCCAGAAGCTAAAAATCAAGAAACTGATGAGCGGAATTTAGACGAGCAAAACAATGAAAAAAATTATTAAAAAATTTTAATTTTTGCTAGGCAAGACCCAAAGCTTTTATTTAAAAGTAAAAATTTAAAAAACGACGTCATGTGACGTCGTTTTTTAAGCCCCCGATGCGGGGGTTGGGGGGACTGATTTAAAGCTAAGCAATAATATTTAAGGAACATTTATGGAAATAACATTACAAATTCTTGTAATCATCATTCTTTCAATAAGCGTTATCCTGTCTCTAATTCCAATAATTCCTGGAACAGTAATCGCCTTTGCTATCATCCTCTTATATGCTTTTTACGATAAATTTGAAAAAATACCAATTTGGCTTATAATCACTCTCTTTATTATTACGGTTCTCTCTACATTAATTGACAACATCGCCGGAGCTCTCGGAGTAAACAAAGTTAAAGGCTCAAAATACGCGATGTTTGGCTCAATCATTGGAGCCATCATCGGAGCTATTATTTTTCAAATCATAGGATTAATATTAGGAACCTTTTTTGGAGTCTTTTTAGGATAATTAATCTTTGCTAAAAACAGCACAGAAAAATCCTTAAAAATTGGTTTAGCCTCATTTTTAGGCTTCCTAGCCGGAGGCTTAATCAAATCAATCATAGCATTCATAATGACTGCAGTTTTCATATATTTTATATACTTCAAGTAAAAGTTATAGCCAGAAGTCTGCAGTCCCCGGCTATAATGGATTTTAAGAATAAAATTTTAAAAATATGAATAAAACGATAAAAAAAAATAAGCCCCCGGTATCGGGGATTTGGGGGATTTTATGGCTTCGGGCCAGGCGATTGGCATCGGGGGTTTGGGGGATCTTCAGGTTGCAGACTCGGCGATTGGATTTGAGAACTTATCATATAATTCGTGAAAAACTGTGGTTAGGAGCTCTAATCTTTATTGCCGTTTTCATCGCCATAATTCACTTAAAAGGCAGCCTGCAAGGTGACGAAGCCATTTACGGACAGCTCGTAAAAGAAACTTTGCATCAAAAAAATTTTTTCACACTAATTTGGCGGGAAAATACATGGTTTGAAAAACCACCGCTTTATTTCTGGCTGCTAATGGGATCTGTAAAATTGTTTGGTCTAAACGAAATAAGTATGTGGATTGTAACCTGTATTTTTGGAATTATTTCAGTAATATACACTTTTCTATTTACAAAATTAATCACAAAAAATAATTTTCTTAGTTTTTTTTCAGGAATGATTCTTGCAACAATTCCTTTTTTTGTAAAAAACACCCGAGCTATAATGACTGATGTTCCCCTAACCTGCTTAATGCTAATCTCTCTTTACTACGGATTCAAAGCCTTTCAAACAAAAAACAAAAAAAATCTTATTTTATTTTGGATTTTCTTAGGTCTAAGCCTTTTAATAAAAAATTTTGTAGGCTTATTTTCATTGTTTATTTTAATTTTATTTTTATTTTCGAGAAAAAAAATAAAATTACTTTTTAGCAGACAATCTTTCATCGGCTTTATTGCTTTTCTCTTTATCGTTTTGCCCTGGCATATTTACATGGCAGTAAATTATAAACTTGAGTTTATCAATCAATATTTAGGCATGCATATATTAGAGCGAATGAATTACTCAATTATTGATTCTCCTTTTGATAAAATCCCATTTTCCTATATTTATATCATGTTCACCCACGTTGGAGTTTGGTTTATTGTTTTTTGTGCCTTGATTATTTATTATATTTTTCGCTTTAAAAAACTAAAAAAAACTATCCTGCAATATAAAAACGCACTCATCTTTTTATTAATCTGGTTTTTTTTAATCTTAATCGCTTTTTGGTTTGCAACAACAAAGCTCCCGCATTATATTCTTCCAATTATACCGGCTATGGCAATATTAATTGCAATTTTCTTTCAAATAATCATTAAAAATTCTCCTAAAGATCTAATTATTTTCTCTTCCTTAACTTTACTCAATCTAACTCCTTACTTTTATTTAAATGTCTCAGATTTCGGAGAATCAAACATTTTAATTCTAGTTGCTTTAATTAAAATTTTTAACTTAGAATATAATGAACTCTATTATTTTCTAGTCCTAGTTCTAATAGTGCACATAATTATATTAATTAAACTAAAACCAAAATTTACTTATTACCACTTAATATTAATGCTTTTAATAACTTTTTTGATACCATCTCAACCTCTTCGAGGAGAAGAAGAGAAGCAGCTCGCACTCGATATAAGCAGTAAAATAAAAAAAGGTCCAGTTAATGTTTATTCTGACAATAAAAATTTTCATGTAAATACCATTTTATTCTACCTCCCAACCGGAAGCGATGCTGAAGAATTTGAACAAGGAGAAATTAAAATTAAAACGAAAGCTAATTCAAAAAATAACAATTCCTTTTGTCTTTTTAAAGAAAACAAAAATCAATCAAAATCAATCTACACAATTAACAATCACAACCTAGCTTACTGCAAACCCCTAATAAACCTAGAGCCAGAAAGAAAAAAATGTAATTTCTGTTTAGAGTAAGTTAAACAGTATTTTCCAGTCAAGATATGAGTCCCAAATGATCAATTCATAATTGAGACTATTTTTTAAACTTTGGGTCTGTCAATAATTTTGTGTAAACGGTTTTCATGATTTTTAATTAGGGATTTCTCTTAGATCAAATCTTCCTTTAAATTTCAGGCTTAATTGGTTGATAATTATCGGCCAGTGATAGACTCGGGA
>WJJI01000039.1 GCA_014729795.1 Candidatus Moraniibacteriota bacterium | reverse complement strand
GATCAAAGCTCTTGATCCAAACAAATATTCAAGCTCAATCTCCATTCGTATTTACGCCAACTACGTTGAAATCTTCTCCCACCGCCATATCCAAGGAGTAATCATTCAAGATGCCGACGTGGCCGACGCTTTAACTCAAATCTTTCGCCTGGTTTGGAATCTGGTGGATCTAGATAAGAATGTTTTAAAATTTTCTACTCAAGGGTAAGTTTTAAGCATACACAACTGTGTGTTTCTTACTCGGTTGCGTTACATCCTTTTGGCTTGTAGTTAGTACCCGCCAAACTTTCATAACAACTACAAGTTCCATTTTCGCAGATATACGCGTCACCGTTTTCAAAGCCTTCTGCTGTAACTTTATAATTACTTACTGAAGCATCTTGAATTGTATAGGAACAAGTCGCGCATCCGCTTGGCACTCCGGGAAATTTCTCAATATATGCTGCGCTTTCACATCCTAATGATGTACCATGCTTTGGGTCGGCTGAATCTGCTGTCCATGGAGTAGAGATATCTGTGCCTCCACTACTTTCAATTTCTTGCAAAAGTGTACACCCCTCGGTACCGGCCATTTCTATAGAATTCATTATATCCCTTGCATGTGCCTTCAATTCGGTAGCTCTGGTTTTCTTTAATGCTCTGGTAACAGCGAATAATACAACTCCTGCCAGAATTCCAATTATAGCAACTACTATCATCATTTCAATCAAGGTAAAACCTTGCTGTTTTGTTTTTTTGTTTTGCATAATTTCTTATTAATGTTTATTTATTATTTATTAAAACTCAATTATTTCATTCAATTATACCTAATCGGTTTTTTTCTGCAAATACCCATAGGCTCTCTCCGATTCCCCGGGCTTTTTAGTCATGTTTTGCCCCTGATCTCGCGCTAAAAACAACCCGCTGTTTTGGCTGGATACGCTCTTTTATATCGAGCCTGCCATGTCGTAAATCGGCATAATAATTGATGCAACCAAGACCCCGGTGCCAATGCCTAAAATAATAATCAAAAAAGGCTCGATAATCGCGGTCATGTTTTCGGTCATATTGTTTACTTCTCTTTTGTAAAATGTTTCGATATTCTTCAAAATCTGGGACGTTCGTCCGGTATCTTCGCCAATTTTTATCATATAAGGCACCATCAACGGAAAAGCTTCTTCGTCATCATACATCGCGTCTGTCATGCTTTGGCCTTTTTCCACACTGGTTCGAATTTTAATCATGATATCGCGATAAATTTCATTGCCCATGATTTCCGCCATTATCCCCAATGATTTCACAATCGAAACCCCTTGGCTCATTAAAACCCCCAGATTTTCTGAAAACCTGACAATATATGAATAACGTACCAACTTGCCGATAACCGGAACTTTTAAAATTAAAGTGTCCCAATTGCGTTTACCCAAATCGCTTTTAAAATAATAAACCAAAAAACCGACCACTCCAAAAAACAAAATCAACACCAAAACCCAGTTCGCTTCCATAAAGTCTGAAACCTTGATCACAATTTGCGTGGTCCAGGGCAAATCCACGTCGGATTCTTTTAAAATCTCGGTTAATTGCGGTAAAACTTTTATGGTTAAGAACAAAAAAATTCCGGCAAAAGCCACTAAAATAAAGGCCGGATAGGTCATGGCGCCTTGAACTTTCCGCTTCAGCTCATAATCGCTTTCAATATGGTCCGCCAAATACCGCAGTGAATTCAACAGATCTCCGGAGGCCTCTCCACTTTTTACCACGCTGATAAAAAATTGATCAAAATATTTAGAATTTTTCGTCATGGCCTCGCTCAAAGAATCTCCCTGTTCAACGTTTTTAGCCATATTCTTCGCTATTATTCTCAATGTCGGGTTTTCCGTCTGCTGAGAAATTGTTTTCAAAGCCCGCACGATCGGGACTCGTGATTCAATTAAAACCGCCAGCTGCCGAGAAAAAACCACCATATCCTTGGCTGAAACCCAGGTCATCAATTTGGTTAAACTTTCTTCCAACTTACTGGTTGAGGTCTGTTCTTCAAAATAAAACGGTTCCAGGCCTTTATTTTTCAACATTTCCATGGCCGTATGTTGGTCCTTAGCGGTAACCGTACCCTTTTGGATGCCACCGTCTTGTTTTTTGGCTTTATATTCAAATTTCATTTGTTCTTTGGTTTTTATTAACTCATTTTTAAAATCAGAAAACAACTGTTTTCAATTTCAAATTTTTTATTGTAAAAATTTCCGGCTTTATCAATAACCTTAACGAATCAACATGTGTAACATATCTCGATCAGTGGCGTAACGTTCCGCGTCTTCCAAGGTAATCTTGCCTTCTTTTACTAAACCGGCCAAAGATCGATTAATTGACTGCATTCCGGATTCAATATTGGTTTCCATCACATTAATCACCTGATGAGTTTGATTTTCTCGAATCATGCTTTCCACCGCGTCGTTTTTCAGCAAGACTTCGACCGCGGCTACCCGACCGCCGCCGATTTTCGGTATTAAACGTTGAGAAACAATTCCGGATAAAACGCTACTTAGCTGAGATCTAATTTGATTCTGTTGATTGCCGGGAAAAACATCAATGATCCTATCTATGGTTTGCCCCGCGTCGTTTGTGTGCAAGGTGGAAAAAATCAAATGCCCGGTTTCCGCCGCGGTGATCGCGGTACCAATGGTTTCCGCGTCTCGCATCTCGCCTACTAATATCACATCGATATCTTGACGAAAGGCGGCGCGTAGCCCGGTAGAGAAACTCAAAGCGTCCTGACCTATTTCCCGCTGATTAATAATACTTAAATCCTGATTATAAACATATTCGATCGGATCTTCAATCGTTACGATATGCTCGGCTCTTTTATGGTTAATTTCATCTAATAAAGCCGCCATGGAAGTTGACTTACCATGCCCGGTTGGTCCAACGAATAAAATTAATCCCTGACTCAATTTTGTAAAATCTCTTAAAATCTCGGGCAAACCCAGCTCTTCAATTGTTCTAATGTTAGAATTAATCAAACGAAAAGCCCCGCTCAATACTCCGAGTTGAAAATAAACATTAACCCTGAATCTGGCCTTGCCTTCCAGTTCATAGGAAAAATCCGCACTTAATTCTTTGCTCAATTGATTTTTTTGCCGGTCGTTCATAATCGCCAGCAAAAGCTCTTCAGAATCTTTTTTGCTAATGATATTTTCTCCGGCCAAGGGCGATAACGCGCCGTCAATTCGCAAAACCGGCGGTTTGCCCACCGAAATATGCAAATCGCTTGCCCCTTGTTGAACTATAATCTCCAACAGCTTTTTCATTCGCTGTTCCGCTTTAATGTTAACTTGTTGCGCCATAAATGATATGTTTAATGATCAAATTTATTTTAACACATTTTCAATTCTTTCAATCACTTCATCCGTGCTGTACTGACTTTTAATAATATAATCCTTGGCTCCCATGTCCATGGCTTTGCTAATATGTTCTTTGCGACCCAGATTAGTTAACACAATAACCGGTACATTAATATTTGGGTTAGCCTCTAAATCGGTCAATACGCTAAAGCCATCCTTTTTTGGCATTAAAAGGTCTAATAAAATCAAACTGTAAGGTGTGTTTGCCAATTTTTCAATGGCTTGCTGCCCGTCATTGACCACATCCACTTCATAGCCTTTGTTTTGAAGTCCGGTTAGGTAAATACTTGATATAAAAGGATCGTCTTCCACGATCAGAATTCTTCTTTTTTGATTCATAATATTATCTAAATGATTATTAAACCTGCTGTTGTCTTGCTTGCTTAGCCTGCTGATTTTCCGCGATTCTCTGCGCTAAAGGAGATCCCCCGGTTTGTTGAGGTTGACCCGCCGGTTGAGCTTGACCCGCCGGTTGAGCTTGTTGCCGTGGCTGTATCGCTTGACTCTGGGCTGTTGGAGCCCCTGCTTGTTCTGCCTGCGCCGGCGTTTGTCCTTGTTGAGCATCCTGCTGTTGCGCCTTTCTTTTAGCTTTCATTTCCTGTACCGTCGGCATTTTTGCTCCTAATTCCTCTTGATCGTCTTCAGCTGTCGCTTCTTCCACAAATTCTATTGAAGTTTCTCCGGTCAAAGCCTTTAAAACCCCATCTTCCTTCATGGAATAAGCTCCTTGCCTGTCAAATTCTCTTTTTAAATTTTCAGCGGTCAATCTGTCATCAATTACCTGCCTCATTTCCTTGCCGCATTCAATAACTTCAAAAATACCCACTCGTCCCTTCGAGCCTGATTGGCCGCATTTTTCACATCCTTTAGCCCGCCAAACTTTATAATTATTCGGGTCAAAATTTGGTATTCTTTTTTTAATCTCTTGTTCGGGGATTAATTTTAAGGAATCGGCCACGTACTCCTTAATTCTTTCGGTTGGCTCGGTTTCTTCTTTACAGCTATCGCAAAGCCGCCTTACTAATCGTTGCCCCACCACCGCTCTTAAGCTTGAAGATATTAGAAAGGGTTCAATACCCATATCAGCTAGTCTGGGAATTGCGCCTAAAGCGTCATTGGTATGTAGTGTTGAAAGCACCAAATGGCCGGTCAGGGCCGCGTGGGTTGCCAATTCCGCGGTTTCGCCATCGCGAATTTCGCCAACCATAATAATATCAGGGTCCTGTCTCAAAGCTGAACGCAAACCCGAGGCAAATGTAAATCCGATTTCTGGATTAACCTGACAATGATTCACTCCCGGCACTTTATATTCAACAGGATCTTCCAAGGTTAAAATATTTCGTCTGATTTCGTTCAATCGCCGTAGGCTGGCAAAAATTGTTGTTGATTTACCGCTTCCGGTTGGACCTGTTACCAAAATAATTCCAAATGGTTGATTAATCGCCTCAATTAAAACATCATGATTACGACCGTATATCCCCAAGTTATCAAGCTCGGTCAAACCTTCCCCTTTTTCCAAAAGCCTCATCACCACTTTTTCTCCTTCCGCTGTCGGCATGATCGAAACACGAACATCAATCTCGCGGCCATCCGGCGCTTTCACTTTAAGCCTTCCGTCTTGAGGTTTTCTCTTCTCGTCAATTCTTAAATTAGACATGATTTTAATTCTGGAAACCACGGCTGAAGATATTCCTTTATCCATTTTAAAACTTTCATGCAAATCCCCATCTACTCGAAACCGGACTCGCAAAGAATCCTCCTGAGGTTCAATATGAATATCGCTGGCATTGCCGGTAATCGCATGTTCCATAATCACATTTACCACCTTTGCCACTGGCGCTGCGGAGATATCGGAAGACTCTAAGTCTCGTTTTCTTTTCTTAGCTTCTCTTTCCGCTCGAATCTGCTCTTCGCTTTGCACATAGTTGGAAACTAACTTATCAATCGCGGCCGAAGCCTTGCCGTAATTCCCCATAGCTTTATTAAAACTTTCTTCGCTGGTTTTATAAACTTCGGTTTTTAAGTTCTGTTTACTGGCCAAAAAACGCATCGCGTTTAAAGCGTTAGCGTTATTGGGATCAACCATGGCTACCTTCAGAGTCGAATCATCCATTTCAAAAGCGGTCATTTTATATTTCTGAGCGGTTTCTCGCGGAATTATCGACATTATTTCGTTGGGAATATTGATACCGGTCAAATCGACCTCTTCCACGCCATAAGTTTGATTCCCGGCCCCTGAACCACCGTTTTGTTGAGTTTGAGTATTGCTTGAATTAATATTATAAGTTGTCTGATTTTGATCTGCCATTGTTTTTTTAAAACTTAGCCTTTTAGCGCGACAATTCACTTAATTTATCAAATTTCTATTCAAATCAGGCTTTATGGTTAATCTATAACTATTATTTAATCTAAAAATTTACTCGGGGTATAAATCCTATTTACTTGAGAAAAGGGTTGTCTTTACCCAGCATTCCTTGCTCTACTTCGACCGGTAAATCGCCTTGATTTTTTAAGTTTTGCAAAAAATCCAAAGCTTCATTATCCAAATTCTTAGGAATAAATAACGAGCCCACCTTAATCCCTGGCGGTTTTTTAATGGTCTTTTTTTCGCGTTTGGAACCTTGCTCGTCATCATTAACTCCCGTAGTCCCGGTTTTGTTTCCGGTATTGGTTGCGGTACCGCCGGTATTATCAGGGGATGTCGGGGTTGTTTCCGCGCCTTCCGGAGGATTTATAATATCCGCTAAATAATAGGTATAGCCAAAATATCCTCCTGCGATTAAAACAATGACCAATAAAATCAACAATAAAATTGTAACATTGGAACCACCTTGTTGTGGTTGCGGCGCCGCGGCTCCTCCTCCGGCTGGTCTTGTGATTTGCATCAACTTTATTTAAAAATTATTTTGTTGTAGTTGTGGCGCTGTTGGTAGCGCTGCCGCTTGCGGTTCTAGCGCTTTTTGCCGCCTGTTCGAATTGAGTCTTTACTGTTTTTGCCTCTAAAGGTTCCATGATATAAGCTTCTAATTCAATTTCTGCCGACATAGTGTTGGCTATTAAACCGCCTTCCTCTTCCTCGCCTCCGCCTTGTCTTGATTCAAATTGCAAGGATAATGAAGTCAAATTATTCAAACGACTTAGATTTTCAAGTTCGTACAAAAAATTCTTTATATTTTCATAAGGCGCCACGATTTGCGTGGAAAAAACAATGGGTTGCGCTCCGGTTGCTGAAACCTGTGGATTTCTCGCCGCTAAATTTCTAGTCTCTTGAGCTTTATTGGTTATACTTATCGAATCATAGATAATGCCCTCGGCTAAAAACAGAGCTTCTAATTGTACTAAAAAAGATTTAATTTGCGGTTCCTCGGGTAGTGCTTCATCTACCACTTCCAGGTAAGCTTGATTTTGTTTGTACTCCTGAGTTATCTTATCAATGCTGTTTTTAATTTCCACTTCTTTGTTATATTCCTTTTTTACATTATTCAGTTCCTTCTTAGCAATTTCTCTCGCGTCTTGATAAGCCGGCCAAGCCAACATATAAATCAATAACAGACCGCCAATAATCGCTAATGGTAAAAGAAACGCCTTTAACATTTTATTTTGTTTAGGGATTACGCGTCTAGATAAATTCAAACTTATGAATTTAGCAAACGTCAAAGCCCAAACATTAAACTCAACTATTCCTTTACCGGGGTTGGGTGCCGTCTAAACCTTCGTCTTCGCTTTCTCTGTTTATAATCGAATCCACATCGATAAAATCATCTGTTTCGCCCGTATCGTAATTGGCTCGATCCAAGCCATCTTCGGTCATTTGTAACTGCAAAGTAAATTTCAAGCCAAGATCCTCTTTGCTAACTTCTTCAATAATCACTGATTCAACTAGATCCATTTCTTGAAAAGCATGTATCTGTTTAGCCACCTCGGATAAATGCGGCGCCACCACTTCTAGTTCAATTTGATTCATGGATTGGGCTGCGTTGTTGGAATTATTTGAACCATCCGGTTTATAAGCCGAGGTGCCGCTCATTGATTCCAAAAACAACACCGGCAACATGTTATCCTCCAAATCTTCCAAAAATCCACTCCATAACTTTTGCTTACCCGCCATGTCATTGGCAAAGTCCAGCCTCATCGAGGTATCTAAAGTCTTAGCATAATTATTATAATTTCTCGCTTCTCTAATCGCCTTAATTTTTTTCTCAAAAGAACTAACCCGGCCTTCCATTATCTTTTTATACGAAAAAGCCCCGCCATAAACTCCAAAACTTATCAACATTATTATTAAAGCTATAAAAAAATTTTTATATAAATTTTGTCTTTTTTGAGAATCTCGATAAACCGCGGTTTGTTTAGCGAAATTTACCCCCTTGGCCGCCATATTTTTATTTTAATATTTATATCTTTTCTGCTTATTTAACTTCACCCTTTATTATAACTTGTCTAATTATTTATAGCAAGACTTAACAAACCCATATGTAACTACAACATAACCATGTACCGGTTGAACAATATGGAAATGTCCTACCTAAAAACCTTTAAAAAAATCAAAGATAAATAATCGAATCTTATTAAACAAATTAATAGGGTTTAAATCCCTTTGCGCAACCCGGAAACATGATCAAAAAATTCCCCGGCTTTTAAGCTGATATAATAGACAATGCCACTTGCCACTAAACAATTTATAATAATCGCTTTAAATAATTTTACTCCTTGGACCCCGGCTGAATCAACCAGTTTATCCCAAAAACCGATTGCTTCTCCGGTAAATCCAATCCTGATCAAATAAATCCCTAAAAAATAAACAATGAATACGGTTAAGTTAATCAGCAAAAAAGCAACTAGGTTAATTTTGCTTTTATCCAAATAAATCCGATGTAAAATTAGAGTCAACGCAACAAAAAAAATCAAGCAAAATCCTTTTGAAAAAACGGTGGCGCTTTCCAGGGTCAAACCAAAAATAATTGCCCAAAAATAATCTTCCCATCTTGAATTAATCAAATACAAACCTAAAAATAAAGGTATGAATATATTTAAACCCCAACCTGCCAGACCATAAGCCGGTAAAACCGCGAGCTGCAAATGATAACCGACCACAAAAAGCAATAGTGAAAAAATAAACCGCATTCTTTTTATTGTTTAAGATCTTTCGCGTTGAAAAATTCTGATATTCACGTCAAAACTTGCAGAATTTTCTCAAAAATTAATCAAACGCGTAAGTCATGAATTATTTTATTTAACCGGCATATCCGAATCCGCCGCATCCCCAAAGTCATCATCAAAAATCGATTTCTCTTTATTAATTTTCATTCTTTCAGCCAATTCGTGCTCTACCTGGGCTCGATCTTTACCATAAGTCATTCTTGAAAACTCTCTAATTTGAGTTTCATAATTCAATTCGCTTTGTTTGGGCGGATAAGTCTGCATTGAAAATGGCGGAGTTAAAACTCCATCAATCATCACCTTGATAAAAGCTTTAAAATTATCCACGTTTATCAAATCTCTTTCTGAAAAAACCGGAGCGAATTGTTTAATCATGAACTCAGCGTCGGTAGCGCCAATTCGGAAACAAACCATGGAACCCACATTGCCAAAAACCGCGTCTCGAATTCGCTCCTCTAACTGCTGAATAAACTGATGCGCGATAATTAAATTCAAGCGATATTTCCGAGCCTCGGATAAAATTGAAGCAATCGAATCCGTGGTCACGTTCTGGAATTCATCAATGTATAAATAAAAATCCTTGCGCTGTTCTTGCGGCATATCTACTCGGCTCATGGCCGACATTAAAATTTTTCCCACTATTACCATGCCTAAAAGATTGGCATTAATCTCTCCAATTTTACCTTTACTCAAATTCACCAGCACGATCTTTTGATTATCCATGGCTTCACGCAAATTAAAAGCTGAATGTTGCTGAGAAATAATCGGTCGCATTATGTCATTGGTAACAAAGGTAGTCAATTTACTGGTTATATAAGGCACGATATTTGCCAAAGCCGCCTCTCCTCCGGCTTTCTCCGCTTCTTTGCGCCAAAAGTCAATTACTACCTGATTGTCGCAATTTTCAAGCTTCATTCTTCTAAAATCAGCGTCCGCTAACACCTTGGAAATTTCCATTAAAGTTGAACCCGACTCAGGGTGAGACATAACCAGGAGCATGGCGTTTCGCATATACTGCTCAAACATAGGCCCGCCGGTCTGTCGTAAATCATAAAGTTTGTCAAAAATACTGATCATCTCGTTGATTACAAAAGTTTTCTGCTCGGGTCGATCGTATTCCAACATATTCAAACCCATGGGCCGCTCAATATCTGAAGGATCAAATAAAATTACATCCCGAATTCGATTTTGGGGTATATGCTTTAACAAGGCCTCAATCAGCTCGCCATGAGGATCAATCACGCATACTCCTTGACCGTTTTGAATATCCTGTCGCGCTAGTTCCTCTAAAAATCCGGATTTACCGGTTCCCGTCTGCCCGATTGTGTATAAATGCCGACGCCGATCGTCCTGTTTAAGAAAAATTTTTGTTTCGCTATCCCGATAAACATTACGCCCGATTAATAATCCTTGATCGGGCAAATTTGGCGGCGGCGCCGCGGTTTTTGCCTTCAAAGTATCCAGTTTGGGCGTCTCGGTTGAATAAATTGGAAAATGAAAAATAGTAGCTATTTCCTCTGTGCTTAAAATAAATTGAAAATTCTTCACAAAATATCGAAATGAAAAATTAAAAACCATTTCCTTCATGGAAAAAGGTTTTTTCGCGACAAAACCGTTCAGGTCAACCGTATCAAATTGACTAAAAGCCCCCATCAAATGCCCCAGAATTTCTTGCGCTCTTTCTTTGCTGTCAGACGAAGCCAACAACCTCAAATTTAAATCAAAAGCCGCTTTGTTGACTTTTTCCTCAATTAATTTTAATTTTTCTTCCTCTCCCGGCGTCAATTGACGGATATCGCTTTGCGGAGTACCGTATTGGTTCACTTCATCCCTGGATCGTTCTTTTTCCGATTTAGTTATAGGTGAAGCCAAATTAAAGAATTCTCGCAAAGCCCGTAAAAAAAAGCCTGAAGTTGCCTTTTCAAAGGGCTCTCCCTGTTTCATTTTTCTGGCCACGGTCCTGCCCAAATATTTCCAACTGGGCTTAGCCGATCTCAACACCATCTGCACCGCCGCTCCCTCTTCAACCCGTCTTAACTTAGTTAAAGAATTGGTTACGTTATTCAACGTGTCCGATTCCATCAATTTATAGCTTTTAATGGGTAAATAAGGCGATCGTTTTAATTTCAAATACGTTCCGGCCGAGTATCCCTGCGGCGTAAAAATATTAAAATCACCGGCTTGCCGGCGTACCTCTGCTTTGGGAAAAAACCCGTAAATTTGCTTTTCAACCGCGGTGGCGAAACGTTTAGGACTGGCTATATAAAAATAAATTCCTTCGTCATTAAAAGGATTGGCGATTTCCAAGGTAAACTGAGGCGATCCTAAAAACAATTCGCGTAAACCCGAATCTCGCATCTTGCTAATTCCCGCCAATAACAACTCCATCACCGCGATAATTTCTTTATCGTCTTTCCGTTCTTCTTTCCTTTCTTGATCCTCCTCCTTGGGCAAAGAAATTCCAAACAAAACCATATTGGTAGCCCGATGCAATCTACCCCTTTTCTGAAAATTTGCATATACTAAAAGCCAGCTTATCAAAAATAAACCGGCTATTCCTAGCGCTATGGTTATTACGGTTATTATTTCCATTTTTGTTTATACAATTTACACGCTTAACCAAACTATGCGGAAAAGGTCAAGGTTTTTAAAATTATTGAATATATGTTGTCGATAATTTTGCCGTATTTGCTTAAAAATTTACCTAATCCGTTTGTCCAAGCCTATTTTATATACCTGGAGTTACCCGGCTTCAATTCACTTTGTTAAAATTTCTCAATACAATAAGTTTTTTCTTCTCATCCAATAAACTTATTGATCTAAACTAGCTCTGTTTATGCGCCATAAGCACATCGTGAAACTTATCAAACGAGTGATGGTCGTTGCCAAAAACCTTTTTCGCCATATTAACCGCTTTTCCCTCATCCCTGGTCAAAGCCAATTGAACCAATCGGCTAATTTGCTGATCTTTTTCCATTTGCATAATCCGATATTCCTCGGCTTTATACTCATCTTCATCCTGAGCTTGGACTTGTCCGGCTCTGACAGACGATTGCTGCTTAGGCTCTTTTTCAAAATCATGAACCTCTCGATCCGGGCTCGCTTCCGGCGTTGTTTCTAAAGTTCTTGGCATTTCCGGTTTCTGATCCATGCTGGGAGGTTGCTCGATGAAGCGATTCTCTCCCTGTTTTGTCGACCCTCTCTCCACTTGATATCCTTCGGCCTGTTCCCGATGATGCCCTGAATTTTGATTATTATTTTGATTATTATTTTGATCCATTTTTTTTATTAACCGATATGGCAATTAAAATTTTAATATTTTTTTAAAATCCTGGATTATTAAACATTGTTATGTTTGTGTAATCAAAAACCGCAAAATTTTCCGTATAAATTTGCCGGGCGCGTAAGTCATTTGATTGATAAATCTCAAGACTTAATACCCTAAATAATCATCCGGCTTATCTTGGTCTGAATCGCTTTGTTTTGTTTGATCCTCTGTTTGGTCACCCTCCTGATCTTGGCCGGCTCTAATCAAAATCGCTTTAATCAGTTCCTCGAAGCCCCGACTCTTGGTTTTGTACTCTTCCAGTTTTTGATCAATCAGCTGATCCAAGTCTTGATTAAAAAAATAAAAAGCCATTTCCTGCTGAAAGTCCTTGGGAAATTCATTAAATCTCTGCAAAACAAAATCTTTAACCTCCTGAACATTTTTAGCGGTTTTAATTTTTTGCTTTAATTCCTCAAAAAGTTCGCTTTCCTTGGTCATTGTATAATTATTTATTTTTTATCATTTTAAGCATTGCCCGAATTAAACGCTTCTTGTTGCCATTTGCAACATCATCTCGATTATTTTTCTTAAAACTCCGCCAAAATCATCTCCGGAGACGTGTTTCATTTTTTTTCCTACAAACATATCTTCTAAATGTCCTTTCCTTCTATTAAAATTACTTAAATCATATCCCTCTTCAACAAGTTGCGCTAAAGTCCCTGCTTGGTTTTCTTCCCAAGCCTTTTCCATACCTGCTTTTTCAGCATCTTCTTTCAACGCTTCTTTTGCTTCTCTATCTTCCAAACAATAATTTAAAAATTCTTTCTTTACATCTTTAAGGCTTTCCATTTTTTTAACCACTTTTTTGGCTGCATTTAAATTCATTAGTTTGTCCGGGGGAGATTCTCCTTGTTTATTTGCAAGTTTCTCTAACCTTGCTTTAAAAGATTCGACTTGAAAAAAAACGTCATTAAAGGCTTGACCTAATTCTCGTAGATTTTCTCCATATTCCCTTCCATATTTTTGAACTTCTTCCCATTTTTCTTTCATTTCTCCAATTGTTGCATCAATATACACATATTTTCCTTTTGGTGCAAATTGATGGAGTATTTTCATCCAAAACCCTGTATCGTCTTTATATATCTGCTCGGCCATTGTTTCTAGCCTTTTCGTTTTGTCTTCCTCTTCCCCCATCTCCATAGTTTCAACATAATTTTCTGCTTTTAAACCATGTCTTTTCATTAAAGAAGATATATTTTGGTCCATTTTTTTGGATTGTTCATTTTGTTCAATCAGTAAATCAATTTTTGATTCAAATTCTTTAAATCCATCTGGATTCTCTATCTGCATCCTTATCAGATAATTCTTATCTATTAATAATTTTTTTAAATTTTTTAAACCATAGAATTTCGCCATTTTACCAAATTCGGTATCGCCATCCTCAAGTCTCTGTAAATGCTCAAAAATAAAATCATTATCTTCTAATTTAACTTTTAACTTTTCAGCATTTTGGTTAATCTCTATGGCTCTTTCGGCTATTTTGTTTAATTCTGCTATGTCATCAGTCTCTATCCTTCCGCTTATGACTTTATTAAATAATATTTTTTTATCATCGACTGTGTTCTCGTTTCCTATATCTTGAGCCAGTAAATGAACCATAATTGCATTTAAATTCGAGTCTCGTAAAACATCCATTGTGCTTTGTCCTTCATCCTTTTCTTGTTTACCAGCTCCTTCTTGTTTACCAGCTCCGGCTTCTCTTAAAATTGTATCTTCAATTTTTCCGTTCATATAACAAATTTAATATTAATTCTAAATCGATACTTATTTCAATCGCTTCCTTATCTTTTCGCTCACCCAAAAGCTATCAAAATATTTACCAAAAAGCAACCTGGTTTG
>WJJI01000038.1 GCA_014729795.1 Candidatus Moraniibacteriota bacterium | reverse complement strand
CCTCAACAGAGTCCCCGGTGGTCAAAGCTTCCAGCTCTTGTCTTTGTTTGATTTCCACAATACTTGTCGTTTCTTGATCTTGCGCCCCTTGATCATCAGTGGTTTGTTTTTCTTCTTCTGGATCATCAGGCTTTCCCGGTGTGGGGGAGTCGCTCCAAAATTTTTTATCATCTTCGTGGTTGAAAGATTGCCCCGATGGCGCCCTTCCTTGAAAACTTAATATTATTAATTCTCGACCCAGATCATTAAACAGAGTCACGCTTCCATCCTCGTTATACAAATTAAAACCGTATTGTTCACGATAAAAAACCCGTCGTTGGCCCGGTTCTAACAGGGTTTTGGATTTAAATATATATTCGGCCCGCTTTTTATTTTGTAATTTATACCCTTTAAGGTTTACGGTAAATAAATTTTGATTATGAATTTCAATATACTCGTTCTCTTTGCCATCAACCCCTTCGGGGTTGGGCATGACTTCGGTGATAATTAAATTTTCTCCATTAAAACCGTTATTGTCTTGATCGTCTGATTCTTGGTCTTGCCCCGACTCTTCATCTTCTAAATCCGACTCTTCTTCGCCTTGATTATCATCACAGGTGGTCAAAAAACCGGCGCTATGCCAATCGGTTTGATTTTGGGCTTGAGCTTGACTTGCCAACCAACTGCTTTGATCCGGATAAACATCCCGGCTAAAACCCAAACAGTGATTATACGTTAAGGACTTTCCGCTAACAACCTGATCATCTTTATATTCAACCCTATTCTTTAAACCATTAAGCCTCAACCCCGCCTGGCCGCCTCCATTGGTTAAGGAAATACCCGAATATTCCAAATCGCACCGAGTCCCAATTAATTCAAGCTCTGTTTTATTTTTACACAAAACCATAGCCTGTTTTGGTTTAATTTGTAGCTCTTTATCAACAATATACTCATCTTTTTGGTTAAAAAACACCAAACCGCGCAACTCGATCTCTTCCTGGGTAGGGTTGTAAATCTCCACCCACTCGCCCCGGCTATCGCTTAACTGATCAGGATTAATCATCAACTCGGTAATAAAAATCATGGGAGCGTCCTTTTCTGGCAAATTACGCTGTTCGGCCTTTCCCGGCTGCGCTCTTAAAAACAACATAATCAAACCGATCAACATCACAATATTTAATTTTTTTAAATTTTTTTTCATGCTTATTTTTGCTTAAACCTATTAAACTCTTGATCAAGACCGGTGTTTAATCGGAAGGAGGGAGGCGAAAACCCGCACTTGATTTCCGCCTCCCCGGTGATTAACACCATGGATAATATAAAATAAAGCCGATAAAAACCGGCTTAAAAAAATGTTAAAAAAATCTAAACCAACCCCGAAACGTAAAGTCATTTTGATTTTAAAAAAAGTAAAAAACAACAAAAGAGGTGTGACTTGATGAAACCAAACCTAAGTGTAAAAAATTTTTTCATTCGCTACTAAACTCATGTTTAAGCATACCGAAAATTAACAAGTCATCCCATTTTCCTTTAAACTTTTCGTCTTTCCTTAATCTTCCCTCTAACTTAAAGTTGGATCTCTCGAGTAATTTCGATGAAGAAAGGTTTTTGGATTTAACTTCTGCGTAAACACGATTTAGCTTCAAGTTAAAAAAGGCGAATTTTAAAATCAGCCCAAGAGCTTCTTTCGCGATTCCCTTACCCCAATAGTCTTTACCAAGCCAATATCCAACCTCGGCTTTTTTTAGCTCAAAGTTAAGGCTTCTTAAGCCAATCATTCCAATAATTTCCCCGGTTTTTCCGTACTCGATTCCAAATTGAGCCTCTTTTTTGGTTTCCCACTTCTTTTGGCTGGCTTTAATATATTCTTGAGCTGTTTTTAAAGTATAAGGCATTGGCAGAGGAACAGCCATGCAAATATCCTTATCTTTTGCATTTTGATAAATTGATTTCGCGTCGGCTAAAGCCGCTTTCCTCAGGTTTATTCTTTGTCCTGTTAGTTTTTTATACATAATATTAAAAATCCAAAAATATTTATTTCCCCTTTTCCCTTTTTAACGCTTATAGATATTGGGGGGTTAATCCTTCTTGATTGGAGACAAGAGGTACAAAAAGTCGGGTTTGCTCTTTTCTGTTTTGGGTTCAATTAATAAGGGAGAATTTTGTTTATCAACAAACCTTAAAATTAACTTGTCGCTCTTTGCGCAGTTAATCCCATCGGTTAGGTATCTATGATTTAAAACCAACTTTGCTTTTTCCCCTTGAGCTTTTACCGATATGGTTTGAGAGCCGCTACCCACCTCCTTGGAGTCCGCTTTAACTTTAAGCTCATTTCTGGCTCCATCTAGCCGCGCAACAACATCGTTGGTATCTCGAGCCGCAAACAAAGATACCAACTTTACCGAATTTAAAAGCTTTTCCTTATCAACCTCGCAACTAGTTTTAAATTTTTTTGGAATTATTTGTTTATAATCGGGATAATTTCCATCAACAATCCTGGAAACCAAATAAACACTTTCTCCTTTAACCGCGAATTGACTTTCTTCAATAAAAAAATCAACCCGTTTTTCCACTTGGCTCAAAATACTAACCATCTCATTAGCGGTTTGACCCGGTATAATTATAGACCGCGCTTGATTTTTATTGTTTTTAATTTTTAAACCGGTTAATTTTTTTTCAGCTAATCGAAAACCATCCGTGGCCACAAACCTAACCCCCCTTTCCCCAATACTTAAGTAAACACTTGCCAGATCGGGACGCATGTTGGAAACCGCCATAGCGGGAGAAACTTGATCTATCGCTTTAGCTATCTCGGCGCCATTCATGCTGAAAATTTTATTTTCTTTAACCTTAGGGATAATTGGAAAATCCTCCACCTCCAATCCTTTTATTTTGGTTGAGACCGCTTTGGTTTTAATTTTCAAGCCCCCCTTCTCCGCTTCCAAATCTATCTTCCGCTCTTGTAAGCCATCAATAATACTGGCCAAAACTTTAATCGGGACCACCACCTTGCCTTCTTTTTCTACTGAGGCCCCGACAACTAACCTTACGCCAATCTCTAAATTGGTAACTTTTAATGTTAGATTCCCGTCCTTGGCATCCAAACAAACTCCGGATAAAACCGCCAAACTACTTGTGGGTCTGGTGATTTTAACCAACGAATTCAGCGCCTCGCTTAAATAGTTTTTTAATAATATTACTTTCATTTATATAATATTAATAATTATGTGGATTTGTTGATATTTTTCAAATTAAGCCGCCAATCAAACTTTTTTTAAAAGATTAATCACAACCGAGGCCTAAAAATACATTCACTAAAAAAATTATTTTTTTCAACAACTTTTTAACAACTTTAAATTAACACTTTTTTAACAAAAAAATCCACAACCTCAAAAAACTAACCCAAAACCTCCTTAATCGCATCAAGGTCCTGCTTTAAGAGAGGATCCTTTTTTAGTTCTTTTCTTACCTTGTTGTATCCGTGCATTATTGTTGTATGATCTCGCCCTCCCAACTCCTTACCTATAGCCTCAAAAGGCATTTTCAACTTATCCCTTAAAAGCACGATTGTAATTTGTCTGGGCTGAACCACCTCGCTCTTTCTACCTTTACCGGTAATGGATTTTACCTCAAGTTTATAATAATCGGCCACTGTTTTTAAGACACCCTTGGGCCCGCTGGACTCCTGTTTAATTCTGGAAAAATCATCCCCAAGCAACTCAATTGTGTTCTGTAAGCTTGGATTAATGCCCTTGAGCTGACAGTTAGCCAGTAATTTATTTAAATAACCCTCCAACTCTCTCACATTTTGAACCGCGCTGGAGGCTATGTATTCTATAGCCTGTTGGTCGACTTCTTCAAAGCCGGACAACTTTGCCTTTTTGTTTAAAATCGCCACCCTGGTTTCCAAATCAGGCTTGGTAATATCCACAATCATTCCACCTTCAAACCTAGAGCAAAGCCGCTCCTCTAAAGCGGGAATCGATCTTGGCGGACAATCCGAACAAATTACTATTTGTCGATTTTTCTGGTATAAATTATTAAAAGTATGGAAGAATTGCTCCTGAGTGCCCTCTTTACCCCCAATAAACTGAATATCATCAATTAAAAGCAAATCAACCGAATTATAAAGCTGTTTAAACTTTTCTATGGTCTGGTTTCTAATTGAGTTTACAAAATCGCTTGTAAATTTTTCTGAAGTTAAATACCTAACCACGGAATTTGGTTGATTTTTTAACACCTCATTACCAATCGCCTGAATTAAGTGAGTCTTACCTAAGCCCACCCCGCCAAATACGTATAATGGATTATATTTTTCTCCCAGCTGTTTAACCACGGCTTGTCCGGCTGCGATTGCTAATTCATTGTGTTCGCCCACCACCAGATTCTGAAAGTTGTATCTTGGATTAAGGTTGGCGCTTCTAATTTCTCCCAATAAAGGCGCCTCTTTATTTTCCCGCTTTTGTTTTGATTGCTTGGGTTTGCCCGGCGATACAATTTTATATTCTATCCTTTTGGTTTCCGGATAGTATTTTGTTAAATATTTTAACAATTGAGTGTGGAATTTATTTTCCAACCATTCTTTGCTAAAACCGCTTGGCACCGCAATTACCACCCTATCTCCATCAACCGAATAAATATAAGTATTATTAAACCAGGTTACGAAGTTCGCCTTACTAATATTAAGCTCAATATCATTTAAAATTGACTGCCAAACCCGGCTCTGTTTCATCTCCGCATCTCTTTAATTAATTAGTCATCTCAGCATAACAAATTTTTTTTAAAAAGTCACCGAAACACAACTATTTTTGCAAAAAGTTAATCAAAAATTCGGTTATTTTTACCATATAACTAATTTTAATGCTTTCCCGAGTGGTGTGGCAGTTTTTTCCACCATAAGAAATATCCACAGCCTTAATACCAAGCCGAACAAAAGCGTTAACATCGCTTGCGCCCCCAACCTTGACGAACCTGGGTTTGATGTTTAACCTTTCAAATTCCTTGGCGATTTTTTGAATAAACTTATCTGTTTTATTATATTTATAACCATAACAATTTAACTTAACATTAAAATCTAGTTTTGCTTGATATTTTTTAGCCGCCCGGGTAAAAGCTTTTTTGTATAACTCAATCTGTTTTTGAGCTTTTCTTAAATTGTGACTACGGGCCTCTGCTTTAATAACAGCGTCCTCCGGCACTCCGTTTCTGATTTTTCCGCTTTGCATGGAGCCAATATTGTTAGTTGTCTCCTTATCAATTCGCCCAACAGCCAGCTTGCTAATTGCCTCAGCCGCCACCTTTATCGCGCTGATTCCTTTTTCCGGCTCCATTCCGGCATGAGCGCTTCTGCCTTTAATTTTAATGTCAATTTGATAAACAAAAGGAGAAGCCATTGTAATTTCACCTATGTTTTCACCGTCAAGCACCAGGCCTTGTTTGGCTTTAAAATCTTTTTTATTTAACTTGGAGGCGCCCACTATTCCGGTTTCCTCCTCACGGGTAAATACAATTTCCAATGGCCGATGTTTTAATTTTTTTTCCTTTAAAACCGTAATGGCTTCCAAGATTTCTGCGATACCGGCTTTGTCGTCAGCGCCCAAGATTGTTTCCCCTTTGCTTTTGATTATATCCCCCCTAACTTCAGCTTGAATGGCAAAACAGGGGTCCACCGTGTCCATATGAGCCGCAAGCAACACCGGCTCGCCCTTGCCTTCAATATTGGCGATTAAATTACCGGCTTTATCCTTGCTAAACTTAATTTTTAATTTTTTAAGCCGTTTTTCTATGAATTGAGAAACTCTCTCCTCATTACCCGAGGGGCTATCTATTTCAACCAGGTTGGTAAAGATTTTCACAAGACGTTTTTGATTAGGCATAATTATTATATTGGTTTTTTATAGGGCGTTTCCCATATTGTATCTTATTTACCAAGAGTCGCAACAAACGCTGAATTTTTTATTGTCTGATCAAAATCATTGTTTTTAGTTAAAACATTCACAAACAAGCCTGTGTAAACACTGGTCGCTTTTTATAAAAACTCATTCCTGTAACCTCATTGACGAAAGCCCCAACCCTTGATAAATTATTAAGAGTAATTGAGGCCCTGTTTTAAAAATGTAAACGATTTTCAATAATAAAACTAAAGACTAAAAAATAAAAACAAAAATATGTCCGCATCCAATCAAACCAATCAAACCAATCAAATAAACCAATCCAGCGTCTCGTCTAACTCAACCGCTAAAACCGGCCCGGTTAAGGCCCCGGCCCCGCCCAATTTACCCACCGCTCCGTCGTCCGGCCCCGCTTCCAACAGTCCAAACCAATCAAAAAGTCGGCCACCATTTACCATTAAAACCCCAACCAAGGGCTCTCCGAATAGTCCTACGACAACCGGGGCAACCGCCCAAGCTCAGCCTCAAACTCAAGTCTCGGCTACCGGCCAAACAACCGCGAGCGCTCAAACTCCCAAAAAGGTAACCCTGCCCAACCCATCCCTGGAAGAACCCGCCCAAACAACAGCAACCGGCTCAGCCGGCCCCAGTGCCTCTTCCAATGCTTCCGCTCAAACACCTGCCACCGGTTATTCAACTCCAAGCTCTTTTCAATCCGGCTCCATGTCCGCGACCAATCAAGCGGGCTCAACAACAACCAGTCCTTCACCGGCCTTAAATCAAACAAGCCCGGCTTCTTCTCAAACAACAACCAGCCCCACCCCCGACCCCGCTCAATCACCCCAATCATCAGCTCAACAGACAAACACCCAAGCTCCCAAACTGAACTTATCCACCCCACCGTCTCCAACCAGAGCTCCGGGCCAAACCAAAGCTGATTTAACCGCTTCCTCGCTAAGCCAGCCACAATCCGCCTCCGCCTCTTTCTCAAACACGGGACAAACCCCCGCGACCCCGGACAGTTCTCAACCCGGCGCCGCACCAGGCCAACCACCGGAATCAGCCACTCCCGAATCAGCCCGGTCGGGCCTAAGTGATCAAGAATCCGAGACTGAAGTCGACTACGTTGAAGAGGAATTTTCCGATTTAAAACCAGCGGTTGCTAAGGCTTCCAAAAGAGACCTGATAAAAACAATAGTGTTTGTTTTGATTATAATAACCATTGCGGCCTTGATCGTTTTGGGTCTTTATTATTGGCTGTTGAGTAATAATATGAAACCCACCCTGGAAAATCTAGTTAAATTATTCAGCGATACCTTTAGCGGAATCTTTGGCGGTAAGTAAGCATTTAACATAAAAAATAAAAAAATTTTAACTTTCCTTTTTTATGCCGCGCTTTGAATCAGATTTTATTTCAAGGCTCAACCCGGCTTTGAGCGGTTTGTTAATGGTGGCAAAAAGGTCGAAAAACCTTATTAACGGTTTTATTTAAGCATTTTATGAGTCCAAATCAACCAACACCAGACAATTCAAAAATCGAAGTAGAGTTATTAAGTTTTGCCAATTTACTTAATTATTCCAAGGGTTCTTCCCAAAGCGCGGTTGAAAACTTTATGGTTGATATTAGTGCCGACGAAGTGGTAAAATTAGGCGAAGACAGTCCCACAAAAAAATTGAAACAAAAAGCCAAGAGTTTGTTTTCCAAAGAAAAACAAGCCCAATCTCAACCCAGCCGGAAACCCAAAAGAAAAGTAGAGTTTGGCCAAGTTGATATTCAAGAACCGCCAAAGCCTTCTCCTTCTGGCCGCGCTGCTCCAAGCCCGACCCCATCCGGCATGCCTACCCGTCAACCCAGTCTGGTAAGATACACTAAAAATTACGCGGGTTGGATTTTTTTGATCCTGGCTCTTATCGCTATTGGGGCTGGTTATTTTTTCCTTCCCCAAATTACCGGCTCCCCGGAAAAAAGCTCGGCAGAAATTGTGATTGATTTTTCCCAAAACGTGGTGGAAAAAGTAAAAAACATTAAAAATATTGTTATTCCAAACGAGCAAATCCCGGTTATTCCCACGACTCAGCCGGTTGCTACCACCAGCCCTCAACCCCAGCCCACCACTATTGAAATTGAAAAACTAAATATCCAAAAATCTATTGATCAAGCCATTAATCTGGGGCAAATTTCAGTTATTCAAGTCAAAAAACAGGAAATCGGCGACGGGAGTCCAGAAAAACCTGTTCATAAACAGGTTTGGAATGAAATTACCGGCAAGCAAACCTCATTCACTAAACAGGGTTTATATAAATATTTAGAAGAAACCGCTGCCATTGCCAGCGACAATGTTATCTATTTTGTTGATATTCAAGATCAACAAGGCAACCAAATCGGCTTACAAGAACTAAACCAAACCCTGGGCATCGAGCTGCCTTCTTGGTCTAAAAATATTATTAGTTACCGATTAATGTTTTTCTTGGAGCCTCCTTCCAATTCAACTCAAAGCCGCGTCAGGCTCGGCTTTATCTATATGTTTCCGCCGGGCAAAAAACCCCCTTTTATGTCTCTGAAAACCTGGGAGTCAACCGCTATTAGCGAGCTCAACCCTCTTTACATGCCGGCTAACCAGACTCAAATTGAAAAAGGCAAGTTTGAAGACAGCACCATCACTACCAAAGAAACACGACGTTTTATCAATTTTACCAAAGATCAATCCCTCTCTTTAGATTATGCTTTGGCTCAAGATGGGCTCATTGTTGTCACCAGCCGAGATTTCGGCACCGCCTTGCTTAACATTTTAGTTCAAGAACAAGAAGAGTCAGAATAGTTCTAATAATCTCTTTTTTCAAAATCCTCGTTTTTTTTATCCTCAATTCGTTTAAATATGAGATATATCAATGCCGCCACGCAAAAAAGCGCGAACAGCAAGTAAAAAGCCGGGATTAAAAATCCCATAAAAACAAAAAATAGTTCAAACATCCTGTGTTTTTTAGATATTAACCGGTTTTTACCGCTGTGCCATAAGCTAAAATTTCAGCGCTACCCTGCATCACCATAGAGGTGGAAAATCTTACATTCACCACCGCGTCTGCTCCTAATCCTTCCGCGTCTTTTTTCATTCGAGTCAGCGCTTCTTCGCGGGCATGGGCAATTAATTTGGTGTATTCTGACACCTCTCCGCCCACAATATTCTTTAGTCCGGCAAAGATATCGTTGCCGATGTTGCGAGCCCTCACCGTGTTGCCCCGAACTATACCCAATGTTTCGGTTACGGTTTTACCTTCGATAATTTCTCGAGTTGTTATTTGCATCTTGCTTTTTTAATTGTTATTACTGATTTTCTATTACCATAAACAATTTCTTTTGTTCTGTAAACGAGCTTCTCATGTTTTAACTAATAAACAAACGATGAATAAAACAAACACAGGCAACTCTTAGAGCTCACCGGGTTTTTAAGAAAAACGAACAACAATAATCAAAACTTAAAGCTATGTATCGATCTCTCAACCAAGCAAAAATGCTGGCCATATCAAGCGCGGAGCAGCTATCTTGAATAATTTCTTCAACAAGCTATATTTTATGTATGAAAAACAAACAAATCTGGCACAACTTAAGCGCCCAAGAGGCGATTGCTTTGCTGCAAGCCGATCCGGAAAAAGGCTTAACTCAAGCCGAGGCGAAAAAAAGACAGGCAAAATACGGCAAAAACACAATTGGGCAGGACGGCGGCAAGCCCGCCTGGTTGATTTTTTTTCAACAACTCACCAGTCCACTGATAATAGTGCTTTTTTTGGCAAGCGCCGTAACCTTAATCATGCAAAAATGGACCGACTCGGTGGTTATTTTGGCCGCGGTTTTATTGAATTCAATTTTTGGTTTTTGGGAAGAAAATAAGGTTTCTAAAATCCTGCAAAAACTTAAAAACAATTTAAAAACCAAAGCTGTTGTCAAGCGAGATGGCCAGAAAAAGGAAATTTTACAAGAAGATCTGGTGCCGGGCGACATTATTCTTTTGCATCCTGGAGCCAAAGTGCCGGCTGACGGTAGGGTTATCCGGTCTCAAGGTTTAAAGATTTCCCAAGCAAATCTGACCGGCGAATGGATTGCCGAAGAAAAAATAACCAAAACCATGGTTAAAGATACGCCGGTAGCTGATCGAGACAACATGGTTTATATGGGCTGCTTGGTTGAAGGCGGCGAGGGCCAAGCTGTAATTACCGAAACCGGCATTCGAACCGAAACCGGCAAAGTGGCTGAGTTAATCAAAGCCACCGAACAAGACAAAACCCCTTTACAAAAACACTTAACCAAATTAGGTCATTTTGCCGGCATATCCATAGGGGTTATTTGCGCGCTTTTGTTTGTAGGCGGAGTTTTACGCGGCGAAAAGGCGCTTCTTATGTTTGAAACCTCGGTTGCCGTAGCCGTGGGCGGCATTCCGGAATCCTTACCCGTGATTGTAACCGTGATTTTGGCGATTGGCATGGAAAGACTGCTCAGACGTAAAGGATTGGTCCGCAATTTAAGTTCGGTAGAAACTCTAAGCTCTACCTCGATTATTTGCTTTGATAAAACCAAAACCATTACTCAAGGTAAAATGGAGCTGGCTCGGGTTGAGGCTCAAGATCGGGAATTGGCGCTAAAAATTGCGTCCCTAAGCAATGAAGCCATTATTGAAAATCCGGAAAAGCCCTGGCAAGAGTGGAAATTAACCGGCACTCCTACGGATAAAGCTTTGCTTTTAGCCGGCGCTGCTCAAGGCATTATTAAAACAGAGCTCAAAAAACAATCCAAAGAAGTTGCCAAAAAAAGATTTGATTCTTACCGAAAATACCAGCTCAGCTTGCGCAAAGAAGGCAACAAAATGGTTTTATACATTGCCGGCACCCCGGAAAAACTGATTCAAAAGGCAAAAAATTCCACAGGTTGGCGTAAAAAAATGGAAAAATTAACCCAACAAGGATTAAGAGTAGTGGCGGTAGGTGTTAAAAAGTACCAAAACACAAGCGCAGACGTGGTCAATTTAGATTCGGAAGTAAACAACATTACAATGATTGGCCTCGTGGCTTTTAAGGACCCGATTCGCCCCGGCATTACGGAAACCGTGGCCACGGCCAAAAGCGCCGGCCTAAAACCCGTTATTATTACCGGGGATCATCGCAACACCGCTTTAGCCGTGGGTCGTAAAATTGGACTGGAGATTGAACCCGATCAAGTGATTGAGGGCAAAGAGCTGGATAAGCTGAAACAAGAAAAGTTTAACCAAGTTGTGCAAAAAATTAAAATTTATGCCCGCACTGAGCCGCGGCACAAAATCAAGATTGTAAAAGCTTGGCAGCAAGCCGGCCATATTGTGGCTATGGTCGGCGACGGCATTAATGACGCGCCGGCTATCAAAAAAGCCGACATTGGCTTGGCGCAAGGATCCGGTACCGAAATCGCCAAAGAAGCCTCAGACTTAGTGCTTCTAACCGATAGTTTTGAGGTGATTGTTTCGGCTATCAAAGAAGGTCGGCGCATCTTAGACAACCTAAGAAAATCAGTCGCTTATGTTTTAGCCGATTCGCTGACCTCGATTATCGTGGTAGGAGGCGCCCGAATAATTTTCGGTTGGCCGCTGCCGATTTTGCCGGTGCAGCTTTTGTGGAATAACATTATTGAAGACACCTTGCCAACCGTTGCTTTTGCCTTTGAACCCGCGGAAAAAGACATTATGAAACGCAAACCCAATCCTAAAAAGCTGCGATTCCTAACCAGCGAAATGAAGACCCTGATTTTCTTTACCGGGCTTATTGATGAGTTTTTAATACTGGGCCTTTTTTATTTGTCCTGGCAGATTTTAGGCTACGATTTACAGCACGCCAGAACCTTGGTATTTGGCGCGATCTGCGTGGACACGGCTTTTGTGATCTTTTCCTATAAAAATCTAAAGAAAAACCTTTGGCAAATCAATCCCTTTTCCAACAAATGGCTCAACCTTTCGGCCATATTTGTAATTGTAGCCTTTGCTTTTTCGGTTTACACACCCGTATTGCAAAAACTACTCCAAACCCGAGCCCTTAACCTCCTGGACTGGGCCATGGTTACCGCGGTTTGCGTGGCCAGCATCGTAATGATTGAAATTACCAAATGGATCTACTTAAAAAAGGGCTGGATGTAGCCCCAACAAAATCATCTTGAGTCACCCCTCCGCCTCAAAAATATTTTAAATCAACTCATACTAGAGCTCCATATAATTAGTCTTTACAAAAAATCATTAACCGTTTTTTTGTTCTTTAACATCACCCCTTCGTTCTTCCTGCTACGAATAAACACCACACAAGCCACGTGTCAACTCATTTAAGAATCAAAGTGAAGGGGGTATCGATTAGTCATTTAGAAATTAAAGCGAAACAACCAATTTATCACTTAGCTTTCCAAGTTTAGTTAAATCGATTTATCAAACAGAAACTAAACCATAATTCTTTAATTGTACTTCCTTACTGACTCTGCACTAAGAAACGATATTTAACCTTAAAGATATTGTTTTTCTTTTACTCATGGTATAATAAAGCCATGGAACTAGGAAAAAGACCACAAACAAAAGAACAAAGACAAAAACAAGTCATCACAAGACTTAAAGAAGATTTAAAAGGAATATTAGAGGACAGCCAGCAGTGCATATGGATGAGACAGGCTGGAGATTAATTAACCAGGATGCAAAAAATGGAGACTACGTAGCGGAGAGAGCTTTGAGGCATCTTGTCACGAAAAGGAAGAAAAGCATGGGATCAAAAACAAGTAGAGGGGTCAAAATTCAAAGCGTATTGTATTCAGTGGTAATGTCACTTTGGTGGAGAGATAAAACAAATTTTTTCAACTCATATAATCAAGCTCTTTGTACAAAAATCTCTTAAAAAGAAAGGGTCGGTAAGGAAATACATTCGAAAGGTTTG
>WJJI01000037.1 GCA_014729795.1 Candidatus Moraniibacteriota bacterium | reverse complement strand
GATATATCATTTTGATAAAGACTCCAACAAATTTTAATTTTTGTGATAGAATCATTCTGATGTGACATAGGTTTGTTTTATTTTTTAGCGATTATAAAACTATTATAACCTATGTCGCATTTGTTTTGAGAATACTACGGGAAGTACGGTGCTGATATTCGTAACAGTTCATTCAGGGATTTGAGTGAAATTTTTTTAAAACCAAAAAATATGTTAAATTTATATTGTTAAAACAAAAAATAAAATTTTTAAAAACAAGCAATGTCACAAAATAAAAAACCAAGCGCTCTGGGGAATGTTTTAAAAGCCTTTATTATATCTCCGGTTCTTTTTTTTGGCTCAATTATTTTGCTATTCTGGAATGAGGGAAGGGTAAACATGGCTGACGTGGCGCAGGAAGCAATTACAATAACCGAATCTAACGTGCCTGCTTCTGCCGATGAAAACTTAATCTCCTTTACCGCTACCGCTCAAGCTGAACAAAAAATCGGGGATACCTATTTAAGGCCCGGAAATTACTTACACCTTGAAAGAAAAGTTGAAATGTATTCTTGGGAAGAAGAGGAAAAACAAGACTATGAAGATTCTCCCATTACTTATACTTATAATCAGGTTTGGAGTGAAAAACCGGAAGACAGCTCTCACTTTCAAGAATCAACTGGACACATTAATCCAAAAATGCAAGAAACAAACAAATCTATTAACCCAGTAACTGCTAAAATTGGCGGTTATACTTATGAAACCGAAAAGATAAAATATCCCAAAACCGTTCCGGTGTCACTAAATGGGCAAAACTTCATACCCAAACCCGGCTACGAATTAGCTAATAGCAATTATATCTATTTTGGTTCAAAGAGCTTGGAACAACCTGCCATAGGCGATCTTAGAATTAGCTATTTGATGGTACCGAGCCCTTTAAAAAACGCTACTATTTTGGGTAAATTAAATGTGGCTAGATCATCCATTACAAATTACCCTGTTAAGGGAACAATTAACGGGCTTTATAGAATTTTTGATGATTCTCATGGAGGCGCTATTCAAACTTTAGATCGTGAGCATATTTTAACAACATGGAGTTTTAGGGCTTTTGGTTTTACTTTAATGTGGTTTGGAATAATATTTTTAATTGGACCGATAAATTACCTGGCTAATTTTGTTCCGATTTTGGGAGGAATTTTTAATAAAATTACAAAAACAATAGCTTTAGTAATAGCTCTGATTCTTTCTGTTGTCACTATAGTTATTTCAAAAATAGTTCATGATCCTTTGATTTTAATAATTACCATCTTTTTTGTTGCAATAATTGCAATTTTAGTAATTCTTTTGATTAATAAAAGCAAACATGGAACAAATACTCAAAAACCGGTCAATCCGAATTCAAACCCAAGATTCAATAATACAAAGGCAAATAGTAATTCTAATCAAAGTCGGTTCAACAACCAACAAGTGTTTCAGAATAATGCTCATCCAAATTCCGGTAGTAATTCAGCTCAGTCTTTTTCCGCCAATACTCCTCAACAAATAAATCAAACAAGGCCGACAGCCCCGAAAACCAGCCCTAATCACAATATGAACCCGAAGCCAAACCAAACAAATTCAAGACAACAATCAACAAGTAAAAATCGAAACAATCTCGATCCGCCATATTCTGATCTTTAGATTTTTTAATAGTTAATATTTAACTTTAAAACAACATTGAACAACTATATTAATATCGATATTGTAATCTTTTATATTTTTTTAATAACCTGTCTTTTTTCAGGTTATTTGATAATAAATTGGTTAGACAATAAATACAAAATAAAAAATTTTACTCGTTTTTTTGTTTGTCTAGCGTTGGGTCTAACATTTAACTCAATGTTGACTTTGACTTTGGCTTTATTGGCGAAATCTTTATTTTTTGCCATTTTGTTCACGATAGGGGCTTTGTTGGTTAGTTTGATTTATTTGTTGTTATTCAAAACAAAGATCTTTCATCTTCAGGGTTATGAAAAAAGTGATTTTAAAAAAAATCTAATTTATAACTTAGTTGTTTGGTTTTTAATCGGTTGTTTTGTTTTAAATTCATTACAGGCAATGTTGATTGAGGATGGTGATTATATTTACGGGATTTTGATAGGATGGGGAGATATAGCTTATCATTTAGGCATGATAAAACATTTAGCGGTTGTTGAACCCTTTGAGTTGACTCATTCTATCCTAGGTAATGAGCCCTTGACTTACACCTTTTTTATTAACTTTGTTAGCGCAATATTTTTAAGAATGGGTTTAAATTATTGGTTAAGTTGGCACGCACCCTTGTTGGTTTTCGGCATCGCGTTTGTTTTATCGTTAAATTTATTAGGTCAGCAATTATTAAAGAGACGGTTATTAGCGCTGATATTAGTAATAGTTGTTTTATGCGGAGCAGGTCTTGGATACCTATGGTTTTTTAAACAGGGCTATTCGGATTTTCAAAAACAGGGCCTAGGGGCTTTTATTCAGGAATTTCAAGAACCGAGTTTTGAATATACGCATTTAGACAATAAAACCGGCGGAAAGCCTGATTCAATGGAACATTCTGCCAATATTGTTTGGATTGTTCCGTTAATATCTTTTTTTTCTCACCAACGTTCTTTTAATCCAGGAGCTTTTTTGGCGATCATTTCTTTATTCGGAGTGGTTGCTTATCGTAAAAGCAAAGGAGGGTATCGGAAGTGGTATTGGCCATTGATTATTTTACCAATCTCTCATGTTCATAGTTTTTTATCTGTTGGCATTATTCATTTTATATTAGAGATACAATGGATAATTCAAGATTATAGATTAAAAAAATCAACAATTGTTTTTAAAATTAAAAATAATCAGTTAATAAAAACATTAAAAGCAAATTTCTTCAAGTATTTTATGAGGGTTATTGGTATGATGGTGTTTTTTGTTGTTATTATTGAACAGATATTATTTATCTTTAATAACACCGAAATATTAAAAAACCAAGATTCCTCCCCCAAGCCTTGGTTTGGATGGGTGATGTGTTCTCATAATCAAGATTGGTTTTTATGTGACGATAACTCAATAAAAGAATTAGAACAATTTGTATGGTTTTGTTTTAAAAATTTTGGCTTTGTGTTTTTTTTCTGGGTTTTAATTTTGATATATAAGGTTATTAAACGTATTCTTCTTTATAAAAAAGAATTTGAAGCAAGGAAAATATTAATAATTTTGTTAGGTTTGCGACACCAATTATTCCAATTTATTAAATCAAGATTTTTGCTCAAGCTTTTATACTTACAGCCCGGTTTGAGTCTCAACCAAGCCAATAAAAAAAATTATGCTGATTACTTTATTTTACCAAGTTTAATGCTTTTTGTTATAGCCAATGTGGCGATTTTTCAACCTTGGGAGTTTGATAACAATAAAATAATTTTTTATTGGTGGATTTTAGCAATATTAATTGCTTTAAGTTTTTTTGTTGAATTAAAAATATTAGCAAAAAATCGTTATGTAGGCTATTTTTTAATCGGTATTTATGTAATTTTAACCTGTTTTGCCGGTGTAATTGACATTCAAGACCGCATAGAAAATGGGTTAAATAAAACCGAAGAACACTTTGGTTATTATAATGAGGAAGATTTAACAAAAGCAGATTGGATATCTAAGAACACTGACAGTAACGATGTTTTTTTAGCATGCTCTCATTCGAATAATTTTGTACCGATTTTAACCGGCAGATCTTTATATCTTGGTTTTCATGGCTGGTTATGGTCTCAGGGCAATGAAAAAATTATGAATTCTCGTTTTAATAAAATTAGAGGTTTTATTCAAACCGGGAACCAAACACCATTATGTGAGGATGGAGTAGATTATTTATTAATAGACAAATGTTTTGTTAATGAATTTGAAATCACAAATGGTTTTAAATCAAAGTTAGTAGCTAATCGGGTATTGAATTGCAACAAATTTGATATTTGTAGGTTAAATTGCCAAAAAAATTAATTTGAGTCTGAGTACTTAACCAAGGGAAAATAGAACCAGTTATGTTTTAAACAATCAATAAGCAGAATATGGAATTTGTTCAGCTTGACGATTGTTCAGCTAATGTGTTTGAATTTACATAAGGAATTAATTTAGGGCCTTTGAGACTGCTAATTTTTAAATGCCATAAATGAAGGATGATTTTTTAGGTAGTACTGATGATCTTGAGGTGTCTTCAGTTAAAAAAAATAAAATTGAAAAAGATCCAATTGGTCAAAAAAAGAAACAAAGCCAAGAACAACAAGATCAAAGCGAGAAAAAACAAACACAGGAGCCTAAGCAGTTAGGGCAAAAACAAGAGCAACCGAAACAGCAAGTTCAGTCGAGCAAGTTAAAAGATCAAGCCAGGCAGGAGAAAAGGTTATGGTTGGTGTTTTTATTGATGATTTTATTGTTTTTTATTGTTTTTGTGGCGGCGTTGTTTTTTTATTGGCGCGAAGGTAAGGACAGTGGAGTTTGGGATCGATGGTTTGGAGATCAAGAAATTGATCAAGCAGAAGAGAATTTAACAACTTTGCCGGTTAATCAAAAGCTTGAAAATCAAAATAATAGTAATAACCCGGTTGAGATGGTTGAGGATAATGATGATTTGCAAGATGTTTCCAGCGAGTTAGAATCAAACGATGATGCGGCGAGACAAACGGATGATGCGTTAAATGCGGATGAAAAGCGCGAAACAAAGGAAAATATTGCCCAAAATCAGGATACCGAATGTATTTTTTTAAGCAAAATGACCATGTATGCTTCTGACGGAAAGCATAACTGCACGATCGCGGGACGTTTTTTTGGGTATAACGCAGAAGACGAAGAAAGAGAGTGTGTATATTATTCGGACGATAACGGTAAGGTGAAAAACAGTAGCGTGGAATGTGAAATAGATGAAGTCAAGAAACAATTGAAAGCCGAGCATAGGGACGCGAATTGTGAAATTGATTTTATCAACAAACAGCTTGTTTTCACAAGCGATAAAATGTATTGTGAAATTAACGGTATGACCGGTGAAATAGAATCAAAAATATTAAATTAATCATTAATAAAAAAACATGGGAACTTTAATAACTTTGCTGATATTGTTTATCGGTCCATTTTTAGCGGTTTCGATAAAGCAAATCAATCAGTATCAAAGAGGAGTGAAGTTTACGATGGGTAAGTTTTCCTCGATAATGGAGCCGGGTTGGCGATTGGTTATACCGATTTTGCAATACTATGAAAAAGTGGATATGCGCGTTAAAACCGTGGACGTGCCGGATCAAGAAGCCATTACCAAGGATAATATTTCGGTAACCGTGAACGCGGTTATTTATTACAAAGTGATTGACTCCGGTAAGGCCGTGATAGAGGTGGAAAGTTATTATTATGCGGTGTCACAATTGGCTCAAACTACGATGAGAAATATTATTGGCGAGGTTAGTTTAGACGATTTGCTGTCAAATCGAGATAAGATTGCCGAGCGGATTCGCGCTATAGTTGATGAAGCTACTAATTCTTGGGGGTTAAGAGTTAGTTCGGTAGAATTGAAAGATGTTACATTGCCAGAAGAAATGAAAAGAGTAATCGGAAAGCACGCTGAGGCCGAGAGAGAGAAGCGAGCGGTGATTATTAAGGCGGAAGGCGAAGTGATAGCAGCTGATAATTTGGCTAAAGCCGCTCACACCTTAGCCAACCAACAAGGAGCTTTGCATTTAAGAACGCTTAATACTTTGAATGATTTAAGCTCGGATCAATCCAATACAGTGATTTTTGCCATGCCTTTGGAAGTTTTAAGAGCGTTTGAGACAATGGGGAGCAAATAAAACAACGCGATTGTTGGGTTTTTCATTTTACGTAGGCCTAAATCGGGTTTTGAAATTTCGACAATTTATAACTCATGCGCTTGGTAAATTTTTAGTTACGCGATCTTTTAACAGCGGGATTTGCCGATATTATTAAAGTGTGAACAAATAGGATAATTGTTTGCCATTGAAAAGCAAAGAAATTTGTTTTATAATATAAAAAGAAAATATAAAATAGTAAAAGGATATTCTTTGTAAAGCAGGGCAAAAGAGGCTGGGAATAGACTGGTCTTGGGATTGAATATTCTTTAGAATAAATGAATTTAAAAGCAGCTGATGCCAAAAACAAAAAGATCATTTCTGGCAAAATTAATCGGGAAAACAGACTCTGACGAGGCTAGTTATGAATTTGCAGAGCCGGGTCAAGCAGATAGGGTCGATTTTAATTACGAGCGAGAAAGCGATCAAGCAGCTTTAGGCGGTAATTATGGACAAGTGGTCGAGCCTGGTCAAGATCGGGTTAGTATTAACAACAACAGGCCTAACCGTTTTATGGAACAAAGAGGGTCGGAAAAGCCACAGGAAAATTATCAGAACCAAGCTGAAGAGCCGGAGTGGTCTTCTGATCAAGAAGGGCAGCTGACAATAGATGTTTATCAAACCGAAACCGATATTGTTATTAAATCTACCATTGCCGGAGTGAAGGCGGAAAACCTAGACGTACAAATAAACAATGATATGGTAACGATTCGAGGAGAAAGGACGCAAGAAGAGCAAATAAAGCAAGAAGATTATTATTATCAGGAATGTTATTGGGGAGCCTTTTCCAGATCCATTATTTTACCAGTTGATATTCAGGCTAATAAAGCTGAGGCAAATTTAAAAAATGGAATCCTAACCATTAAATTACCCAAAGCCAGCTCCGCTCAGGCAAGGAAAATAAAAGTGAGAGGCTTTTAAGCTTTCTTAAAAGTGTAAATTCGGTTTATAATATTAATGAGCCACAGACAATGAAAAGATTTGCTTTAAAAAAAATCTTGAAAAAAAAGGCCCCGCGTAAATATTTTATACTAGGGGTTGTTTTTGTATTGATTTTGGTTTTGATTTCAACTGAAACAAGGAAGTTTTTGTATTATCAGGATAAGGTATTGCGAAAAACCACAGCACTGAATGAAAACATTGAAGGCTTAAGCCAAGAACAGCTTAATCAAGTATTGCAAGCCAAAGCCGAGCAAATGGAAAATAAAATAATAACTTTGAAGAACAAGCAAGACAAAATTGAGACCAGCTTGGCCGAGATGGGGGTAATGATAAATGCCGAGCGGATTGCCGAGCAAGCTTATGAATATGGGAAAACAGGTAAGATTTTTAGTAGACTTTACTGTTTTGTGAATAGCCTGGTGATTGAAAATGAAATTCCAACCTATTATTACATAGAACCGATTAAATTAAATCTTTTTATTAGAAGCGAATTGGATGATCCAATTAAGGCGCCAAAGACCGCGCAGGTGAATTATGAGGATGATTTTTTTTCCGTAATAGAGTCCAAACAGGGTTTTGGGGTTGATTCTTCGGTTTTAGCGGCCCAAATATACGAATTAATTAACAACCCAACCAAGGATGAAATTGAATTACAAGAAGAGGTGGTGAAACAACCTCAGATTAGCACCGAAGAAGCAGAAAAAGCAGTTAAAAAAGCCAATAAGATTATTTCTAAAAATCCACAGTTAAAAGCCGGTAATAAAGAATGGATAATGGATAGAGACGCGATTGCGGATGTGATTGAGTTTAATCAAGAGTTTGACTTTGGTTATCAGGAGCCCGCAACCATCAAAAGTCATAAGAAGAACGATATTATCGCTTTCACTTATTTAAACACAGCCGGAATTTTGCCGGTTGATTACGAAAACGGCTATACCTTAAGAGCCGAAATTGGTCGAGAAAGACTTGAGGAATATTTGAATACAGTAGCGCCCGGGATTGAACAAAAAGCGGTTGACGCTACTTTAGGGTTTGATCAAGAAGAAGTAATAATAGTTGAGCCAAGCCAGCCCAAAATATCTTTAAACATAAACGGCAGCATAGAAGCCTTAAAAAAAGGATTGCTTGAACAAAAAAATGAAATTGAATTGGCGATCATAAAACATGATGCCGAGATTTCAAAAGAGACTTTGGCTGGTTTAGGGATAGAGACTTTAATTGGTAAAGGAACTTCTAATTTCAGGGGCTCTCCTAGAAACAGGAAGCACAATATCGCGGTGGGCGCTTCAAAGTTTGATGGTTTATTAATTGGACCGGGCGAGATCTTTTCGTTTATAGAAAATTTAGGACCAGTTGATGCTTCAACCGGTTACCTGCCTGAATTGGTAATAAAAAAAGATAAAACCATTCCGGAATATGGAGGAGGAATGTGTCAGGTATCAACAACGGCTTTTCGCGGGGCGGTAAATTCTGGTTTTGAAATTGTGGAACGGCGTAACCACGCTTATCCGGTGCATTACTATAGTCCTCAGGGTACGGATGCGACCGTGTACATCCCGAGTCCGGATTTGAAGTTCGTGAATAATACCCGGGGTCATGTTTTGATTCAAACCAAAGTTAAAGGCAATAATCTATATTTTGAGTATTATGGATCGGATGATGGCAGAAGAGTAGAAACTATTGGTCCTGTGATTTATGATCGGGGAGGAGATGGTTCCATGAAAGCAAAATGGACTCAACAGGTTTTTAACGCTGATGGTAGTTTAATGCATGAAAAGACTTTTTTAAGTAAATATAATTCGCCAAACAAATATCCACATCCTGGTCAGGAAAAAAAGAAAGAGGATGATGATTAATTTTAAATTAAACTATAATTAAAAAAAATGAAAGTTAAGAAAATAAAACAAAAATTCGAACAGAAAATTGACCAAATCGTATTGATCGTATTAGTTTTTATGATGGTTTTGATGACGGGTAGCATTTGGAATGAAAGCGCTATACGCGATGAAATGCCGCATATTGTGGCCGGTTATTCTTACTTAACTCGCTTTGATTATCGGATTAATCCGGAACATCCGCCGTTAGTTAAGCAACTATGCGCCCTACCGCTTTTATTGATGGAGGTTAACTTTCCTGATCATTTGCCAGCTTGGCGGGAAAACGTGAATGATCAATGGGAGCTAGGAGATCGGTTTTTGTATAAATCGGGGAACAACGCGGATAGAATGCTTTTTTGGGGCAGGATACCGGTGATTATTTTGACAATTTTAGCCGCATGGGTAATTTACATTTGGACTAGTCAGTTGTTTGGAGATAAAAGAGCGGGTTTGATAAGTTTTTTATTGTTTATTTTATCGCCTAATATTATAGCCCATGGTCGTTACATCACGACCGATATGGGAGTGGCGGCTTTTTCGATTTTTGCTTTGTATTCTTGGTATAGATTTTTAAAAAAACCAAGCTGGAAGATTTTTTTGATTGCGGCCGGATTGCAAGCAGCCATGCATTTGGCTAAATTTTCTAGTCCTTTGTTTATGCCGATTTTGTTATTGATGAGCGGAGGCGCGATTTTGTTTGAGCAAAAACAGTGGGATTACCGGAAAAGAATCAAAGTGTTTTTGGGCGGTTTTGTTTTGGCTGCCATAATTGCTTATTTGCTTGTTGGGGTATGGTATCAAATATTTACTTTTAAAATGCCGCTTGAGACCCAACAGCAATTAATTCAAGCTTCTATCGAAGATTCTCATTTTAACAACGCTGGCTTGGCCACGAAATTAACAAATTTAAGCGAAATCACGATTTTAAGGCCTTATGTTCAATATTTATTAGGATTTTTTATGGTGGCGGCTCATGCTTCGTATGGGCATACTACTTATTTTTTAGGCGAGGTGGGTCAGAACTGGTGGCATTATTACTACATAGCTTATTTATTAAAAGAGCCAATCGCTTCGCAATTATTTTTTGCTGTCACGATTTTTACTTGTTTGGGTTTGTTTGGCAAATGGCTGTTTGTTAAACAATCAAAGGGTAAAAAATTATGGGATTTTTTGCGAAAATATTACGTTTTAATCGGTTTTTTTTGTTTAATTTTGGGGTTTTTATATATGGGCATGCGCGCCAAGCTGCAATTGGGAATTCGCTATATTGTGCCAATTTTTGCTTATTTTTATATTATTTTAGGCGGAGTCTCGGTAGTGGGGGTAAAGACCTTATTAGGTGAAAAACTGAAAAATAAAAAATTAAAAAATGGTCTAGTAATTTTTTATATAATTTTAGGGGTTTGGCTTTTTTTAACCAATTTATTCGTTTATCCGCATTATTTGGCTTTTTTTAACCAATACATCGGCGGTAGCGAGAATGGTTGGAAGTATATGGTGGATTCTAATTTAGATTGGGGACAAGATTTAATTAGACTTAAAAAATACATTAAGAAAAATAAAATTCATGATATAAAAATTGATTATTTTGGCGGTGGCAATTTAGATTATTATATTGGTCAAGATAATTATACTCTTTGGGGTTATGATAAGGGGCCAACAACCGGTTGGTTGGCAATATCAGTAAACGCGATTCAATGGAATTCCGCAAATAAAGATGAAAAACTTAGTTATCATTGGCTTACAGATAAATATAAGCCGGTTGCGAGGATCGGCAATTCTATTTTTGTTTACTATATTGAGCCCACCGAACAGGAGAGGTTGGAGAGGATAATGGAGCGGAGTCAAGAGAACATATAGGCACCGTGGGTTTTTTTGTAATTCATATATTATTTTTTTGAATATTGTTTTTGAATTTTTGTTTTGGTTTGAGTGTCTAGTTGAATGATTTGTTCAAGGGTTGGATCGGCGAGCAAGTGGTGGTCGGATAAGGATTTTTGGATAATTTTGGGGATCTGTAGGAACTTGATTTTGTCTTGCAAAAACAGTTCAACCGCGATTTCATTGGCGGCGTTAAGCACAGTGGGGGCACTACCGCCGGCTTGTCCAGCCTCACGAGCTAATCTTAGGCAAGGGAATCTTTTAAGATCCGGGGGGTTAAAGGTCATTTGATTTAAGGATTCAAGGTTCAAGTCTTGAATATCAGGATTGGTTTGGCGTGCCGGACAGGAAAAAGCGAACTGGATTGGAATTTTCATAGTTGGTTGGCTGATTTGAGCCTTAAGGGAACCATCTTGAAATTCAACCAAAGAATGAACCAGGCTTTGGGGATGGACCAAAACCTTGATATGAGCATAGTCTACAGAAAAAAGCCAATGTGCTTCAATGATTTCAAGACCCTTATTCATAAGAGTGGCCGAATCAATGGAAATTTTTTGTCCCATATTCCAGGTTGGATGTTTAAGCGCGTCTTGAGCTTTTGCTTTTTCAAGAAACTTTTGAGATGCTTTGCGAAAAGGTCCTCCGCTGCAGGTTAAGATAAGATTGCGCACGCTAGCAAAATCTTCACCAACTAAACATTGATAGATAGCCGAATGTTCGGAATCAACCGGGATTATAAAAGCTTGATGCTGACGGGCTAAATCCATAATGATTGAGCCGGCGGTAACCAAGGTTTCTTTGTTGGCTAAGGCGATGGTTTTGCTTTTTTTGATAGCTTGGGCAGTGGGTTTCAAACCAACCGAACCCACTAGAGCAGTAAGCACTAAATCGGCTTCAGCTAATTCAGCCAGTTGACAGAGCCCCTCTAAACCAAATAAAACTTGAATTTTTCTAAACCTTGGCCCCAATAGTTTTAATCTTTCTTTAACCTTTACGCAAGCGGCTTTGTCCATCATGGCAATGACTTTGGGTTTGAAGGTTTTGGCTTGTTTCAAAAGCAAACTCACATTTTGATTGGCTGATAGACCAACAATTTGATATTGGTCAGGAAAACGATGAATTACCTCTAAAGCTTGGGAGCCAACCGAGCCGGTTGAACCTAAAATAACGATTTTTTTGGTTTCATGTTGCATATAAGCAATTTTAACTAATCTTTTTGATTTACATATAGCAGATAGTGGCAGGAGGCTTTGTGGATTCATCGAAAAGAACTCGTCCAACGCCTTTAACTTGATTTAAAATCGCGGTAGTTATGTTTTCACGAATGCGCCTAGGAAGATAATAAGGAGCAACAGTCATAAAATCTTGAGTGGAAATGTTACGGATAAAGATCAAATAGCCTTTCTCTCGGGCATCGCCTTTAACACAAGTGGCTTGATGCGAATCAAGAGCTACCACGGTTTGAGAAATTTTATAATAAAGTCGACTTTTTTTTAATTGTTGAATAACGATGGCGTCGGCTTGTTTTAGGATACGAAGTTTTGGTTTGGTGATTGGTCCCAGAATCCTGATGGCCAAACCAGGACCAGGAAAAGGTTGACGCATAACGACTTCTTGAGGTAGCTGAAGCTTTTTGCCAATAGCGCGGACTTCGTCTTTGAACAAATTTTTAAAGACTTCAATTACACGATTTTGCCGCATAAGTTTTATTACTTCTTGGGCGCGGTTGTGATGAGTTTTAATGGTATGAGCATGATAGCTGTTGCCGCAGCTGGCTGATTCGATAACATCGGGATATAACGTGCCTTGGGCGAGCAGATCGTTTTGGCCCATGAGTTTAAGAAAAATTTTAATATATTGCCGCCCGATTAATTTTCGTCTTTTTTCCGCATCTTGAACGTTTTTGACTAAATTAAAAAATTGTTCACGCGCATTAACAACCTCCACAGGACAGGATAAGTATTTTTTGAAACGTTTTTGAGTTTTTTCAACCTCGTTTTGTCTTAAAAAGCCGGTATCTACCATGACACAGCGTAGCTTATGGCCCAAGGCTTGATGTAAAATTTCGGCCATGACCGTGGAATCGACTCCGCCTGAGATGGCGTGAAGAACTTGACGACCTTGAGCGATTCTTTTGGTTTTTTGGATTAAAAATTGGATAATTTCCGGTGTTTGCCAAGTTTGAGCGCAGCCGCAAATATTAATCGCGAAATTACGCAGAATTTGCTGACCAAATTGAGTGTGGGTAACCTCGGGGTGGAATTGTACCGCGTAGATATTTTTTTTGGGCCGAGCGACAATAGCGTAAGGAGAATGAGCGGTTGAGGCTATTACTTTGAAATCTTTGGGAGGTTGGTTGATTTCATCACCATGGCTCATCCAAACGAAACTTTGGTCGGGTAAATTTTTAATTAAAGTGTTGTTTTTCTGTTTTAGGGTCAGTTTGGCTTGACCATACTCTTTTTGATTCTTGCCCGGGGCCACTTGGCCTGAAAATTTTTGGGTAATAAGCTGAAGCCCATAACAAATACCAAGGATAGGGATGTTAAGTTTGTAGACAGCTGGATCAGGCCGAGGTGATTTTTTTTGAGTAACGCTATTTGGTCCGCCGGAAAAAATAATGCCGCAAGGTTTAATTTTTTTAATTTTTGTTGCCGGAGTTTGACTATCAAGGATTTGAGAGTAAATTCCTAACGAACGAATACTTTTTGCTATAAGTTGAGTGGTTTGAGAGCCAAAATTTAAAATAATTATTTGGTCTTTTTTTTGCATATAGGATTGGGGGTTTTATTTCATTTTTTTACGAATGAAGGCGGGGATTTCAAGCTCATCATCATCGTCGTCATCGTCATCTTGATTTTGGTCGTTTTGGTTATAGCCAGAACCATATGGAGTTTGTGGTTGTTGAGGAGATTGAGAGCCGCTGCCCGGATAGTTGGAGTCTTGTTGAGAAGAGCTTTGACCAGGAGAGGAGGGATGAATGCCAGTATCAATATCGCCAAAGGGAAACTGAGGAGGACTGGGCAAACCGGATTCTTGTTGTGGCTGCTGGCCCGAGACCGGAATGTTTTGGGAAGAAGGCCGGGACCTGCTTTTTCTCTGGGGTTTTTTTTCTTTTAATACATCTCCTTCTTCATCAGTTTCAAAGCCAGTGGCAATGACTGTAACCTTAAGCTCTCCATTTTTCGCGGCCTCGTCATTTTGATTGGCCACGGCGCCGAATATTACTTTAGCATTCGAGTCAATTTTTTCCGTGATGGTTTTGGCCACCTCCTGGATTTCAAGCATGCCCATTTCTGGATCGCCGCCGACATTAAAAAGTACTCCCTTGGCGCCATCGATGGAAAGATCCAATAAAGGGGAATTTATGGCTTGACGAGCGGCTTCCACAGCGCGATTTTCTCCCGAGGCCTTTCCAATGCCCATTAGAGCTGAACCAGCGTCTTTCATGACAGCGCGAACATCGGCGAAATCAACGTTTACCATACCAGGAATAGTGATAAGATCAGAAATACCTTGAACTCCTTGCCTTAAAACATCATCAACAATACCAAAAGCATTTAAAAGACTGGTTTTTTTATCAATAACTTGTAAAAGTTTATCGTTGGGGATGGTGATTAAAGTATCGACTCGATCTTTAAGATTTTCCAGGCCTTCTTCGGCCAAAAGAGCGCGTTGAGTGCCTTCAAAAGAAAAGGGTTTAGTGACAACTCCAACAGTTAGAGCGCCTGATTCTTTAGCGACCTCGGCGACTATAGGAGCAGCGCCGGTACCGGTACCGCCCCCCATACCGCAAGTTACGAATATCATTTCCGCGTCTTTGAGTACTTCTTGGATTTCATCTCGGTTTTCCTCAGCAGCCTGACGACCGATTTCCGGATTCATGCCAGCGCCCAAGCCTTTGGTTAAGTTTTTACCTATGTGAATTTTTTCCGGCGCTTTGTTATGGTGAAGGTCTTGAGAGTCAGTGTTTACGGCCACAAAATCTACCCCACTCATTTTCATTTCCATCATTCTGTCGATTACGTGACCGCCACTTCCCCCGACACCTACCACGAGTATTCGCGCCACTGTTTCTATATTGGGTTTTATCTCAGCCATTTAAATTGGTCAAAAAAATTATTTATCAAGGGGATTTGAGTATTATGATAACACAAATATTTAGGATTAACTAGAGGATTAATAGAATGATAAATTTTGTTTTTAGATTTCGTTTGAGGCTATCAAAATGGCGGTAGAGTGTCAATAAAATTAGAGATTAAGAGGAGTATTAAGGCAAAAAATCGCGAAACCATTTTTTGATTTTAGACACGGAGCCGAAAATGGAGCTACCCATTTGGCTTACACCGGGAATAGAAATTGAAGAGAAGTCCGATATAGGTTTATGTTCAATACCCCAAAAAATTAAGCCTACGGCAGTGGCAAAGCCCAGGTCGTCGACTTTGTCTACGATACCGCCCATTTCTCGGGGGAATCCGTTTTGAGTAGGAAGTTTGAGAATGTCTTTGGCTAAATCCACGCTGCCGTTGATTTTTGAAGTGCCGCCGACCATAACGGCGCCAGCCGGGAGCATGCCTTCACGGTCAATGCTTTTTAATTCTCGATTAACCATTTCAAAAATTTCTTCCATGCGAGCCTCAATGATTTCGGCTACATGTTTTCTGGAGACTACGCTTTCTTCATTTTTATCAAACTTATTTAGATCGATATTTTCTTTTTTCTTGATTTCAGAAGGCTGACAAGAGCCGTATTTAATTTTAACATCCTCGGCTACTTCAATGGAGGTACGCAATCCAATAGCGATATCGTTGGTAATGTTATTGCCTCCGATTGGAATGATGGACATGTGTAATAACTCGCCTTCTTCGTAAACGGCAATTCCGGTGGTGCCGCCGCCGATATTTACTAAAGCCACGCCTAACTCTCTTTGGCGTTTGTTTAAGGTGGCAAGCTGAGCGGCTAAAGGAGAAAGAACCATTTCTTCAATGCTAATGCCAGCTTGATGTAGGCATTTATGCATATTTTTCAAATAAGGAGAAGATCCTTGAATTATCAAAGATTCTACTTCGAGTCTAACTCCGTTCATACCAACCGGATCTTTAAGATCTTTTTGGTTATCAAGGTGATATTTTTTGGGAATAACGTGAATAATTTCTTTATTATTAGGTAGAGAAATTGCTTGAGCCGCGTTGTTAACCCGAGCAACGTCCTCTTTGGTAACCTCGCCATCGGCTCTACCAATGGCGATAGCGCCTTTGCTGACCTGACAGGTAATGTCGTTGCTCCCGATGCTGACAAAGGCCTTTTCCACCGCAACTCCAGCCATGCGCTCGGCTTGTTCAACCGATTCATTAATAGAATTAGCGGTTTCTTCAATATCAACAACCAGGCCTTTTCTCATGCCAAAAGTATTGGCTTCGCCAACGCCGATGACCTGTGGTTTGCCATCAGAAGTTTCTGGTTTTTGTGCAATGATGGCGCGAACTTTGGAAGTCCCGACATCAATACCGGTAATAGTATTTAGCTTAGGCATTTTTTATTTGTTTGGGCTTGCGGAAATGGACTTTGGTTGATTAGCTTTTAATCCAACGGGTGACTGACTTGGATTGCGACCTCAATCAAGGCAGTTTTGTATAGGTGGGCGACTCAGGACTTGAACCTGAGACCTCGTCATTATCAGTGACGCGCTCTGACCAACTGAGCTAGTCGCCCGAATAAAGATTATAGTAGCTTTTTAACATATATTTTTCAACCTTTTGCATTTGATGAAAATCTTGGGAATGGTTGTGGGTGTATCCGCAAACATGCATGAGGCCATGAATAATAACACGGATTGTTAAATCAGCAAACGATTGTTTATGTTTTAGGGATTGCTGTTTGATAAAATCAGGGGCTAGGAAGATTTCATTTGCAGTTGAAATATTAAGTTGCTGAAAAATTTGATCAGAATTTTGATAACTAAAACTCAAAACATCGGTGACTTGATCTTTATTTCGGTATTTTTGATTTAAAGTGCGGATTCGCTCGTTGGTTATTGGGATTATCTGAATTAACCTGGGGATTTGGGATTGCTTAACACAGTTTATCAAAGAAAGCTCAAGATTATTAATAGAAATCGCGGTTTTAAGTTGACGGAATCTTGGAATCTCGGTAAAAAATTGTATTTTTGGCTTTTTTTTATTATAATTTTGCTTAGCTTGAATCACTTAAGCAATTTTAAAACTGTGTTTTTGATTGCTTGATTGTCGGCTTGACCCTGTGCTTCTTTTATAACCAATGGCATGACTTTACCAAGGTCTTGAGGGGATTTGGCTTGAACTTTATCGATAATCGGTTGAATTTTTTGGATCAACTCTTGTTCCGTTAATTGTTTGGGTAAAAATTTTTTTAGAACCTCAATTTCTTGGGTTTCTTTTTGGGCTAATTGGTCACGACCGGCTTGTTGAAATTGTTTCCGGGATTCTTGTCGGGACTTAATTTGCGACCGGACAATCGGAATAATCTCATTATCTAATAAATCGTTTTTTTTTGCAATCTCTTTTTCTTTAATAGCCGATTTTAGCATTCTTAAAACTCCGGCTTGGGTTGCATCCTTTTGTTTTAAGCTTTTAATCAAAGCTTGATCAATTGCGGTTTTAAGGTTGGCCATGTTTTGGTTTTTGTGATATTAACGCTTGCCGAGCTTGCCGGTCATGAAGCGGTTTTTTTCTTCTTCCAGTCGTCCCATTTTGATTAGCCTTTCTTTTTTTTCCAAAAGCATTAAGCGGTGTAGAGCGCGTTGTCGGCGAGTGCGGCGGTTCATGGGCTTTTTATGATAGCGGCGATTGCGGTTTCGTTTACCAATACCGCTTTGTTGCCAACGGCGATTGAATTTTCTAAGTAGATTTTCAACAGCTTCGTTGCCTTTATTTTTTACTTCAACCATAAAAATTGAAACACCTCCTTTTAAGGTGGTTATTAAATTATTGAAACTTAGACTTTAATTGGTCTAAATCTTTATTAATCGTAAATACATTACCATATAATTAGAAAAAGAACAAGGTTAAAGCAGAGTGGTTTTTAAATTGATCGTAAGAGTTTTTTAAATTGTCTAAAAAATGACCCATTGCTTCCAAGAACTTTGGGTTTGGGGGATCAATCATCCCGGGCTTTGAGTTTTTGGGAACCTATTTCCTTTAGATGAAAAGCTGAGGGATAAATTCCCCCTGTCGTTAGCCAAGAGGGTTGATTAGACGGGGCTTTTCATATTTTTGTCGAACGATTTGGTTTGAGGATTAATTATTAAAAGATCAAGTTTGGAGGTTTAGAACAAGTTTGTAAAAAATTTTTTAATTTGTTCATATTGTTGCGTGCCTTGTTGCACCGAGGGGTTGTTTTTATATTCTTCGATTAGATTTTTATTTTTAGATTGCTCAGGTCGGGAAACAGAGGCTTTGGGCAAAATTAGAATTAAAGCAAAAAGAAAAAAAGCCAGGATAATAGTAATGAAAATAACTAATCGCTGGCGTTTTTTTTGAGGTGTTTGAGGTGATTGATAGAATTGTTTGATTTTTTGCTGAACGAATTTTTTAGCCATTGGCGATAACAATAGTTTAACTGAATTCCATTACCTCGATTTCATCATGATTGATTGAGCTTGAAGTTATTTTCAATTTATCAACCTTTTGTTTGGGTTCCAGACCAAGTTCTTTATAAAAGCTCTCTTTGGGTTCTAAACCGCTGATGCTTAAACTCGGCGTTTGAAAATGCATGGGTAGAATAAAAGCCGGCTCAATACTTTTGGCGATCCGAGCAGCTTGTTTGCCGCTAATGGTGAATTTTCCTCCGACCGGAATCATAAGAATATCAATAGCGCCGATTTGATCAAGCTGATTTTGACTTAACTCATGACCCAAATCGCCCAGGTGGCAAATTTTAATTTTTTCGCTTTCCACGACAAAAATAGTATTTAAGCCTCGTTGAGCGCCTTTTTCTTGATCATGATAGGAAAGAATACCCTTGATGTTAACGCCTTGGTAACTGTATTCGCCGGGATTATTGACGAAAAAAAAACCAGACTCAAAATTTTGAGTGTTATTATGGTCAAAATGATCATGAGAGCTTAAAACAAGATCCGCTTTTCCGGATGGCGGGTTAAGACCCACAGACTTATCAAAAGGATCGAAATAAATAATTAGCTTGTTCTTACTTTGAACCGGATTGGGCTGAGTTTGAATTTTAAAGCAAGCATGGCCAATGTAATTGATGATCATGATAAATAATTAACTGATTAAAAATAAAGAAAACTCGCGATTAACCTGATTTAGAAATTTACCAAAATAAAGACTTTATAGGCAATTAAATCATAACAAAATTTATTTTACTTGCCAAAAAGGAAATAACATGATAGATTTAATAATAGTATAATGGCTTAAAAACCATAAATAAATATATAAGCTAATTACCATAAAAGAATTATAGATAATTCTATAAAAGCTTTTATGATTTAAACAAATGACAATAGAAGAAAAAGCAAATCAAAAACCGAGCAAGGAGGATCAAGAAAAAGTTGAATCATTAAAAAGAATAATTGAAGAAGCAGAGAAAAGTTTATATTCGGCTCGGGCTATGTTGGCGAGGATTGAAAACAAGAATTCTAAGCCAGTAGCTCAAAAAAGAACTTACGGCGCGACTCCAGACGGCAAAATCATTGAAGGAGTATTCGATGGGCAGCATATGATTGGCAATGACGGCAAGCAATACCCGGTACCGGCAAATTACGCGAGTAAATCTAAACTAGTAGAAGGAGACATGTTGAAATTAACCATTACCGATGATGGAAATTTTGTGTATAAACAAATTGGCCCGGTGGAACGCAAGAGGTTAATAGGGATTGTTGGCGAAGACGAATCGGGAAATTTTATTATCAACGCAGAAGGGGCAATTTACAAAGTTTTGTTAGCCTCAGTAACTTATTACAAAGCTCAGCCAGGAGATGAAGTAACTGTTGTAGTGCCGCGAGATGGCGAACCGCTTTGGTGCGCGATTGAGAACGTAACCAAAAAAGCTTTTGAAATGCCTAAAATTAACCAAAGCGAAGATTATCAAGAACAGGTGGATCCTTTTGTTAACGGTAATGGCCAAGCGATTGACTCCTTATCAGCTCCGATAAATCAAAATCAAGAGTTTGGCGCTGATCAGCAATCACAGGCCAATAACCAGGTAAATGATATTACAAGAGAATGGACTCCGGCAGTGCAAAAAGCTGAAAATGAAGCGGCTCAGATGAAAAATCAGAGTCAAATAACTCAAAAACAGGAAGGAAGTCAATCAACTACTATATCGAAAACGGCTCAGAAACTGTCTAAAAATTCAACTAAATCAAAGAGCGCGGGCAAGGAAGAGGTAGTAAAGCAAGAATTTCCAGACACCAAGGAAGAAATATTAGGAGATCAATCCAAATAAAGCGGATGATTTTAAATAAACGATTTAAAAAATTATTTTTTGGCGAATTATATAATCAATATTGAACTTTGAATACATAATTTTAATAAATTTTAGGTTTGATAATAAAAAATGAAAAAAATGAAAAAAATAAAAAAAACAAATAAAAAACAAAGAGCTAAAAAAAACAATAGAAACAATAGAAAAGGATGGTCACAGTTCGGCAAATTCGTTATTATTGGCTTTATGAATACCGCTATAAATTTTATTGTTTTGCATTTATTGATGGTATTTACCGGACATAATGAGGGAATATACGCATTCATTTTCCCCGGGATTTCTTTTAGCGTGGCAACGGTAAATAGCTTTATATGGAATCGTTATTGGACATTTAAAGACCCAAAGAAAAAGAAAAAAGAAGCCGAATTTAAGGATTTTGGTCAATATATGGCGGTAACTCTGGGCGGTTTAATGATAAACGCCGGAATAACTTATTTAATTTCTAATTTTATTCCTGCCTTTTTGGGCATACCAGCCATGATGGCATTTTTTAAGGATCCTGAAAAAATGCAGAACGTTTGGGTTTTATTCGCAAACGCCGCCGCCACAGGCGTTTCAATGTTTTGGAATTTTTTAGGTTATAAGTTTTGGGTGTTTAAAGAATAAGCTTTAGAATACCTAAGCCTTCAGTTGGTTTTGTTCAAAGCTGTAAAAACAATACGGGTTGTTATTAAATTTTTGAGTAAGAGAATAGGACATAGAATTACAACCACCTCGAAAATTTTTTAGATGTTTGCAATTTAGGCAATTTGGTCCAGCTTTATTTTTATTAAATTGGCGATTAAAAGCGAAAATATTGGGGTTATTCCAGATTTGCTTAAAGCTTTGTTCTCTGACATTATCTTCAAAAAATCTATCATTGCCAATGAATAAGTAATCCACGATACCGCCATCACCGGTAATGCCAACCGTGCTGATGCCGGCAGTATAACCTTGCCAACGGGCGCCAGGTAAAACTTGTGAGCAATAGCCATAACAATGAGCGCCAACTAGCGGTAAATCTTGATAGGCTTTGATGATTTTTTGTTTAGCGATAAACAACGTGCTAGCGTAGAATTCTTTTTGGGAAAGCATTTGTTTTTTTAAAAAATTGCCAAAAGGCATAGCTAACCGAACTTGCCAATTGATGTTTTTTTCAAAATCAAATCTTTCAAACCAGGAAGAACATGGAAAATTAATTTGCTCACAGCCGTAATAATAGTTGTTTGGATTTTATTTTTCCTCAATAAATCGATACTTTTAATGGTTTTTTGAAAAGTTTGTTCTCCTCTTAGTTAGTTCATGAGTTTTTTTGAGACCGCCTAGGCCGATACCGACAACTTTTGGCTCTAATTGTTTAAAATGCTTGATATACCGATTTAGAATAGTACCGTTAGAAACGAAATTATGCTGCACACCCAAGTTTTCTATAGATTGGGCAATTTCCAAACCAATCATTTCTTAAAAAGGGTTCCTTGCCCATTATACATACTTCATTGCAGCCAAGCTCTGCCAGTTTTTCACATACTCGAAAACATTCCCGAGTAGGTAATTCATCTTTTCTTGGTTTGCCAGCCGAGAAATCGCAATGGGAACAACGCAGATTGCATTTAAGAGCAAGCTTCCAAATAGTACAATTTAATTGACGGGTCATTGTTTGAGAAATTGTTTTTTATAAACTCCATACAAAGGCGCTTTGATCATTGATGTATGCTCTTTTACTATATAGTCGACTTTTTTATAAGTCAGATAATAACCAATAATGGCAAAATAATAGTACCTAAAATTACAAAACAAAGAATCTTTTTTTGGAGGCCTTGTTTGAAAATTTAGCGAAAGCAAGAAAGCCATAATTATTTAAGCAATGTGGGTAAAAACTCCATTCGACAACGCAATAAGGATTGCTCTTGCCATATAAATAACCGGCAATGGTTGAAAGAATAACTATTATTGAGCCAATGGCGGGATAAAGATATTTTTCCTTATCGCGGAGTTTTTTAATTTTAGCAAAGTTTTTTTTGAAGACATTTAATTTTTAGTCGATTTTTTGAAGTTTTTTATTCATGGTTTTATATTAATGTTTTGTGTTTAAAGATGAAGCCTTTTAAAAAGCAATATGACTTAAAATATTTTAGCATTAGTTTAGGCTTGTTTTAATATTGTTGCTTTTGTTAAGTCAGAAAATAAAAGCAAATTAAAAATTTTGTAAGATTTTCTGAAACGAATAAACTTTTAGCATTAGTTTGATGTAATTTAAGAGTTGGCAACTTGTCAAGATATGATAAAGTTTAGCCAGCCTTGGTTGAAAATTATTTAATCATTTAATTTATACATGAAGCCGGTTGTTAACAAAAAAGCGAGGTATCATTATGAAATTTTGGAAGACTATGAAGCCGGAATGGTTTTGAGTGGAGCCGAGGTCAAATCCATAAAAAACGGGAATATTGATCTGAAGGGAGCTTACGTTAGCTTAAAGGATCAAGAACCGTATTTAATTAACGCTCGAGTGCCTTTGTATCAATATGCGAATGATCAAGATGATTATGATGCGTCAAGAGACAAGAAATTGCTTTTAAACAAGAAGGAAATAAAGAGTTTGATTGGGAAATTAAAGCAAAAAGGATTGACTTTGTTGCCAATAAAGGTATATACTAGGCGAGGTCGAGTTAAGTTGAAAATCGCCTTGGTTCGAGGCAAGACTACTTATGATAAAAGACAGGCCATTAAAAAAAGAGACGCTCAAAAAGAAATAGAGCAGCGTTTTAAAAATAACCCATTGTAGAGCTAGGAAGACAAGGGCAGCACTTGAAAAATTTTAGAAAATACTCTATAATAATCAATGGGAGTGATAGGCCTCGATGGCAGGAGAAAGAATTAATCGCAAGTCAAGTTTTAGGAACTTGTCAAAACCTTAAAATGTTTAATTGCAAAATTATACAAGAAAGCTAAAACAGCAATTGCGCAAGCATTTGCTCCAATGAGCTTTCAAACCGCTGTCGCTTAATAACCGATAGCCATCGCTTAAACCGACGCCTAATAGGTTTAAAGCGGTGTCAATTATTAGGCTAATTTTCGGAAGGGTCTCGTTCCGGAAAGGGTCATTGGAGACTCGAAAATTTGTTTTTTTGCCTAACTTAAGACAAATTTTTTAAACATTTAGTTAGGCTAAACTTGTAGAAGGTTATTTCCAAACTTGTCAGACGCCGGTTCAAATCCGGCCACTTCCACAAAGTTAAATTTCCTGATAATAATTAGGGATTTTAAAGCGAAGAGGAGATAAACAGCCACACGAATCAGAGATTTTTTTGATCCTGATTCACGTAAGAAACTTCATCTCCCAGCAAGGCCTTATGGGCTTAGGAAACGCTAGCGGTTAAACCGCTGAAAAATATTGGTTTTTTTAGTATAAAGTTTCTTAGCTTATAAGTTCTAAATTAATAAACATTGAATAAATTGAGTTTTGGGCAAAAGTCATAGTTCCAATAGAGGAAAAGCGAAACCAAATAAAGCAAGAGTTAACGAGCAAATCAAGGCTCCAGAATTAAGATTGATAGATGAAAACGGGGGACAACTGGGAGTGGTTTCCAATCAAGAAGCAAAGCAAAAAGCAAGCGATGTTGGTTTAGATTTAGTGGAGGTTTCTCCAAATTCTCAACCGCCAGTGGTAAAAATAATGGATTATGGTAAATTTTTGTACACGAAAAAAAAGCAGGAAAGGAAAAATCGAGTGAAATCAAAGAAGAATGAAGTCAAAGGCATTAGATTGGGAATAAACACTGAAGAGCACGATTTATTGATAAAACGCAAAAGAGCTGAAAAATTTTTAAAAAAGGGTAGTAAAGTACAATTAGAACTGATTTTAAAAGGCCGAGAGAAGGCGCATCGGAGCAAGGGAAGGGAAACCATGGAGGAATTTGTTAGGAATTTGGAACTACAAGCAACTTATGATCAACCGATAAAATCAGGCCCAAGAGGATTAATGGCAACTATAAAGCTTGATCAAAAAAATTCCCCGGAGTAATTGTTAAGAAAATATGTTATGAACAAGACTAATAAATTGATTTTAAAGAGAATTAAGGCGAAAACCGGTAAGCTATATCGCAAAAAAAGCCACCAGAGTCATTATAATGCTAATGATCGTGGAGAGGAAAGAAGAGACAAACGCGGTTATGAATCGATAAACGGTAATTTAGCAAAGAATTTAGCCAGACATATTTAGCGTGTTTTTTAGTAGGATTTACGTTTTTGGTAAATTTTAAGAAAAAAACTCCGCGGTTTTTGATAGCGTATGCTCAATATGCTTTATAAAATCCCGGCGTTTTGCGCAACATTTTCCCGGGCGGGTAAGCCTTGCCAAATATTTTGATGTCCAGTTTTTGTCCCAATAAAGATAATAAGATTAGTTAATTTAAACAATGAGAATAAAAAGAGGAGTTCATGGTCGCAAAAAACGAAAAAAAATCCTAAAAGCCAATAAAGGTTATTTGGATTTAAGGCATTCCACCTATAAAAGAGCCAAAGAGGCTTTTATAAAAGCGGGTAAATACGCGTATCGAGATCGGAAGGTAAGAAAAAGAGATAAACGAAGGTTGTGGCAAGTAAAAATTGGCAACGCAGCCAGAAATCAAGAAATGAATTACGCTCAATTTATTAATTTATTGAAAAAGCAAGAAATTCAGTTAAATCGAAAAATATTAGCGGAAATTGCCGAGAAATATCCTGAAGTTTTTGAAAAAATAAGCGCGGAAGTAAAAAATCAATAAAACTCTGAAAAAGCAGCAATAAGCAACTCGGCGCCCCTATGATGATCAGGGTGATTTTTTAATTAGCAGGACTTGGTCTTGGAAAATTTTTATTGAATTGGCCAACCGTATTATGATTTACGGTTTGGTAAACCTTAAAATAAAACCCCGTGGTTTTGATGGCGTATGCTTAATACGCTTTACAAAAATTTTGGCATTTCGCGCAAGATTTTCCAAGACGCGCGAGCTAGATATAATAATACCCGGGGCAAGTTTTGCAGAGAGCGAGCTTGTTTTAGCCAGGCTATTGTTTAGATGATTGAAAATAAGGTAAAATTATCAGAATTTGGTTTAAAATTTATATTAATATATTAAATTTATTTATGAGCAGAGACAGCTTATATGAATATTATGAAGAACGCTTAGGGACAAGTTCTTGCGATACAGGCAAGAAAGATGAAAAAGAAAAAAAACAGAGTTTTTTGAAATTATTAACCGTTCCATTAGCAATAATAATTTTAATTTTGGTGATATTGGCCGGCGGTTATTATATTTGGCAGGATAAAAATAAAGATTTTAATTGGCAGGGCTTTAAAGAAATTGAGGCAAAGTCGGAAAATTTAGAAGAATCAAAAGGCGAACTTGATTATATTAATTATGAATTCGGTTTTAAAATTCAGATGCTGCCAGAATGGCAGGATTATCAAACCAAAAAAATTCTAACCACTGAAGATGGTGAGCAAAAAATTCAAATTGCTTTTTATTTACCGATACAAAAAAAAATTGAATCGGAGCTGCCAGGTTATGCGAAAATATTTGCAATCAGCATTCATAAGCTTGATCAGGAGATAAACAAGGAATCCAGTCAAAGAACCAACAAAGATTTTAATTCAACCGAAGACTCGCACGAAAACTCGCAACAGGCTTTAACCGAATCCGAACCCATTGGTAAGAATAATGAGTATGTTTTTACTTATGAAGCTGTAAACAAGGAGCTACAATCATTTATAGAAAAAGCGGTTTTTTTGGATTTTGAACACATGAAGCTAAGGTTTGAGCCTTTTAATCAAGAGCAATGGCAGCAAGAAAAGAATGAAGAGAAAGAGGTTGAGGATGATTTGGAAAAAATGATTTTAATTGAGCAACCCAAGCAAAATAATGATACCAATCAGCCTGTTTATAATGTGGATTTTGTTAATCAAGCTCTTGAGTATGAAAATTGTGATTTTCACTATTCGATTCATTATCCCAATGATTGGACCAAACAAGAATTAAATAAGCGGAAAGGCGGATTGATGCTGCAAGGTTCGGGAGTGGAAATTGTTATTCAAGCTTTAGCAATTGAGACTAAGCTTGATTTTCAAGAACTGAGAAAAGAAAAGGCAACCAAAACAAGAGGGAAAATTCAGAGTCAACAAGTGTATGATTGGGTTAATCAGGTCAAAGTTTATGATTATATCTATAGTCGGCCAAACCGTAGAGTTTTTTATTGGCAGAGTTCAAGGAACAATGAAATTTTTTTAATGGAGCTGGTTGTAAGCGGTCGAGGGATGAATAAGCAAAGTCAAACAATCGAGAATATTTTAGGCACTTTGGTTACTAATTTTAACTATTCGGCCAAGTGCGGAAAATAATAGAAATTTACCAAGCGCGGAAAGCCTAAAGATTTCGAACTAGAGTTTTTAAAGCGATTTAATTCTAATTAAAAATATGTTTTTTCGAAAAAATATTGGAGTTGATTTAGGCACGGTTAATACCTTGGTTACAATTGCGGGAAAAGGAGTGATTTTAAACGAGCCTTCAGTGGTTGCTCTTTCAATTGAAGACAATAAGATTTTGGCGATTGGACACGAGGCCAAGGAAATGTTGGGTCGGACTCCAGATTTGATTAACGCGGCTAGACCAATGAAAGATGGGGTGATTGCCGATTTTCGAATTACAGAGGCGATGTTGAGGTATTTTATCGATAAAGTGAGCAGTCGAGTGCGTTTTTTAAAGCCGGAGGTGGTGATTTCAATTCCAGCCGGGATTACTTCTACCGAGCGTAGAGCCGTGATAGATGCGGCGGTAGAGGCCGGGGCTAAATCGGCTTTTGTGGTTAAGGAACCGATTTTAGCGGCTCTGGGAGCCAATATTCCGGTTGATTCGGCATCAGGAAATATGATTGTGGATATTGGGGGTGGCACCACCGAAGTTGCTATGATTTCTTTGGGCGGAGTTGTGGCGGCTAATTCTGCCAGGGTAGGTGGTAACAAATTGGATGAAGCCATTAAAGAATATATTCGCAAGCGACACGCTTTGGTGATTGGCGATCAGACCGCGGAAAAGATTAAAATTGAAATTGGCAGCGCTATCGCGGTTGAGAAACAAAAAGCTTTGGAAATAAAAGGTCGGGATTTAATGGCCGGATTACCTAAACTGATAACTGTTCAGACCAATGAGATTGTTGAGGCAATGACCGAACAGTTGCGAGAAATAATCTTAGGGATCAAAAAAGTTTTACAGGATATTCCTCCGGAATTATCAGCGGATATTATTGACCGAGGCATGGTTTTATCAGGAGGAGGATCATTATTACGCAATATGGATCAACTGATTTCCAGATCCGTGGGCGTACCCTGTTACTTAGCAGATGAACCCATGCTTTGTGTTTCAAAAGGGGTGGCTATTTTAATTGATAACCTGGAAACCTATAAAAATAGCATTATTACCAAGTAACTAACCGGGAGCAACTTGCAATATAATCATGAAGACTATCGCTAAAATTGCCATAGACGGCTCAAGATTATTTTGTGGCAAAAAAACAGGAGTGGAGGATTTTGGCTGGCAGTTAGTTTGGGCTATGGTTAAAAATCAGGATTTATTGGAAAAGTTTGAGATAGTTATATATATTAAAAATTGGACAAAAGCAGCTGAAAAGTTAAAAAAAAACCTGCCAAAAAAATGGCAAATCAAAAAAACGCTAAATTTAAGACGAGGTTGGAGCCAGCTGGTTTTACCTTATCAAGCCTGGAAGGACCAATTAGATTTTTTGATAATCCCAAGCCACTCTTTGCCAATTTGGGATTGGACCCGGATATTTAAATTTATTACAGGTAAACAATCGATAAATAAATACAAAAGAATATATGTTTTACACGGTTTAGAGCGTTTTGAAGCCGGAGATGCTTATGGTTTTTGGGATAACCTGCTGGGCAAAATTTTACTCAGAACCAGTTATAAACAGGCAGATCAAGTATTGACCTTCGCGGATGTCACCAAACAAAAGGCCGAGCAACTTTGGGGGAAGGCCGAGAAGGTGAAGGTAATCGGTCAGGGAGCCTACGGAATAAAAAAGATCTTAGCGGCGGAAAAATCTAAAAAAATTAGAAAAGCGGTTAAAGTATTGGCAGAAAATAAGTATTTTTTGTATATTGGGCGAAAAGAACAGCGTAAAAATCTTGAAAATTTGCTTAAAGCTTATAAAATATACAAAAAGTCCGGCAAAAAAGTTCAGCTAGCGCTGGTTGGTTTGCCAGGACATGGATATGATAAACTAAAGCTTTATTTAAGTATTAACGGGGTTAATGAGTTTGGTTATGTTTCTTTAGTTGAAAAACATTTTTTGATAGCTAATTGTTCGGGATTGGTGATGGTGAGCAAAGCCGAGGGTTTTGGTCGGCCAATTTTGGAAGCCATAAAAGCAGACAAGCCTTTTTTAGCTTCAGACATACCAGTTTTAAAGGAAATATATCGGGAAGCCGGACTGTTTGTGGATCCAAATAATATTAAGGCGATAGTTAAGGGTTTGAAAAATTTAGAAAAGCAGGCTGAAAAGGGAATGGAAAAAAATATGAAAAACACCAGGCAATTATTGCTGCGAAAATATTCCTGGTCTGAGATTATTAAACAGTTACAGGAAATTTTAATGTTAAATGAATTTTAATAGTGACTTTAATAAATATGAATCAAATAAATATTTTTTGAAATGGAGAAACGAGCAGAAACGTTTTATAAAGAAGAAGAACGCAAGAGGCTTAATAGAAGATTGGATTTTATAAAGAGCTTAGTCAGTAAGGAGAAGCTAAATAAAAAGGACAAAGGTGAGATTAATAAAAAAATCACCTTAGAGGATCCGGAGGGATTTTTTTTGTTACTTATGGAGCAAAGCAAGAGAATGAAAGAAATAAAGCAAGAAAACCAAACAAAACTCGAAGAATTAGCCGATCTCTTAGGTTGGTTTGATGATCATATAGCAACCTTAAAAGATAAATATAATATTTATTGTAAAGATATAGTACAAGATAAAACTAAATTTTTATCTAACG
>WJJI01000036.1 GCA_014729795.1 Candidatus Moraniibacteriota bacterium | reverse complement strand
GAATAACCTTTCTTCAATAGGATGGAGATTTCCAATCTATCCGATTTCTTGAAGTGCTTATATTTTTTACTCATTAAAATTTAGTTAAAAATTTATTAACTTTATTTTACATGAGTGGTGCACTTCAAAATTAAATTAACAGGATCGCTTTTTGTCAAAAACAACATTCAACAGCTAAAAACCTTGATTTTTTCCAAGCCGATGGCGCTGACCTAAGTCGTTTTCCGGCTAAAACGTTTGATGTTGTGATTATGAATATGGTAGTGCTCAATATTCCGAGCTTAATTAAAATAAAAAAAGTGTTTAAAGAAACCGCGCGCGTGCTTAAAGCAAAAGGTCAATTTATTTTTTCCAATTTAAATCCGCTCTGTATTATGATTAAAAAAACCGCTTGCGAAACTCAAACCCACCTAAAAGACTTTTCTTATTTTCAAGACGGTTCTAAATATCGAAGCCAGGTAAGGCTTTCCGACAATAGCCAAATGGAATTTGTTGACGTCCATTGGACCCTGGAAAGCTTAACCGGCGCCGCAAGCTCCGCCGGTTTTTACTTAAAGAGGATTATAGAGCCGCGACCGATCAAAAACCCTCCCAAATGTCTTGTAAACTATACTATTGCCGAACATATCATTTTTGATTATCAAAAAATCAATTCTTAGCTCATAATCATTATAAGCCCGGCTTTTGTAATTGTTTTGTTTTAATTTTTTAAAAGCAATTCAGGCAATTCAAACCCAAACTAGATTCTCGGCAAATCCGGGTTTGTTGCGAGTAAATCTTGCATTAACCTCTTTCTACATTAGGGTTTCAAACACCCCCATTTTCAAAAAACCAGACTCTGTTAAGATAAAATAAATTACAATATTGCTGGAATTCAAAATTATCTAATTAAGCATTTAATGAACAAACATGGAATTCGAACAAAACAACCTGCCCTTGCTCGGGGATCCGTTCCCGAAATTAAAAGTTCAAACCACTCACGGAGAAATCAACTTGCCAGATGATTATTACGGTAGCTGGTTTGTGCTGTTTAGCCACCCGGCTGATTTTACTCCGGTTTGTACCACCGAGTTTGTTGCTTTTCAAAAAAGTTATCCGGAATTTAAAAAGCTTGATTGTAAACTAATCGGTATGTCGGTTGATCAAGTCTTTTCTCACATTAAGTGGACTCAATGGATTAAAGAAAAACTCAATGTCAAAATAGAGTTTCCCGTTATTGCCGCTAACGATACTATTGCTTTAAAATTAGGCATGCTTCATCCCGGCAAAGGCAGTAACACAGTAAGAGCGGTTTTTGTGGTTGACCCTGAAGGCAAAGTCAGGTTAATTATGTATTATCCTCAAGAGATCGGCCGTAATATTGCAGAAGTGGTCCGTTCAGTCAAAGCGCTTCAAGCATCTGATCATCAAGGAGCCGTGCCCGCTAACTGGCCGGATAATTCCCTGATTAAAGATCGTATTATTGTGCCGCCGGCTAAAGACGAAAAAACCGCTCAAAGCCGACTCCAAGACAAAAAATTGCAATGTTACGATTGGTGGTTTTGCCACAAACCCCTGGAAAAATAAAAAATCTATTATTTTTTTGAACTCTGATCAATAATATTTTTAAACAATAATTAATCATTAAACAAAAAAATGTCTAAACACCTTAACCACTGTAATTCATCCAGCGCGGTTTATGGTTTGGGAATGATCGGCGCCGCAATCTATTACATAAGTCACGCTACCAGTTTTTGGATGGGCGTTATTGGCCTCCTCAAAGCCATAATATGGCCCGCTTTTTTAACCTTTGAGATTTTTCAATATTTAAATTTGTGATAAACTCATGTAGATAATCAAGTTTGATTGATCCGCGCTTCTAAAAAAGTTACTATCAAAAAAATATGAAATTTATCATGAAAAAATCATGCCCATGATGCGGAACAATAACCTTGATATGTGAAAATGATCAAGCCAATGTGCCCCAATATCTTTCCGTGGCCACAGCCGATGTTGGTGAAATCGAGAAGAATCAACTCAAACAAGAGACTTCCCAAGCGTTCTCCAATTTATAAGCTTTTTGCATAATTATGTTTAGGCATTAAAGTTAAAAAACTTAAATCCAAAATGCTTCAAGGTTTTTAAGCGTATAACTCTTTGAAACAGCAATAAGCAACATTTATGTCCAAACCCCAAACTCAAAATCAATCCAATAATGACAAAAATAATCGAATAAAATTTGCCCCCGGGCATCGCACCTGCGCCGGTTGCCCCGCTCCTGTCATTACCAGAACCGTTTTAAATGCTATCAGCAAACCTGTTGTGGTGGCCAATGCCACCGGTTGCCTGGAGGTTGCCACCACTATTTATCCCCAGACTAGCTGGAATGTGCCGTTTATTCATTCGGCTTTTGAAAACGCCGCCGCTACCATTTCCGGTATCGAAACCGCTTATCGCAATTTAATTAAAGACAAACTTAAACTTGACAAGAAAATTAACTTTTCTTTAAACAAGGATCTTGGTTTCTTAGTGTTTGGTGGTGATGGCGGCACTTATGACATTGGTTTGCAAAGCCTTTCCGGGGCGCTTGAACGCGGCCATGATTTTTTATATGTTTGCTATAACAATCAAGGTTACATGAACACAGGCGGACAAAGATCAAGCGCCACTCCGCGCGGAGCTCGCACCAGCACCACTCCAAGCGGTTCAGCCTCTCAGGGTAAAATTGAATGGCGTAAAAACCTAATGGAGATAGTTGAAGCCCACAACATTCCCTACTTAGCTCAAGCCAGCATTTTTAATTTAGTGGACTTAACCCAAAAAGTTCAAAAAGCCATGAGTTTTCAAGGGCCAAAATTTATACATGTGCTTTCTCCTTGTCCCACTGTCTGGAAGTTTCCGCCCCGCCGCGTTAAAGAAGTTACTAAATTAGCACTCGACACTCGGTTTTGGCCGATTTATGAAATTGAGCAAGGAGTTTATCGTATTAATTACCAACCCAAAGAACCTAAGCCGGTGGAGGAGTTCTTAAAAACCCAAAAACGTTTTCAACATCTTTTTAAAGGCCAAGAAGCCCAAAAAACAGTCATTCAAACCATCCAATCTCGAATTGATCAAGAGTGGGAAAAACTTGACCAGAAAGTCGCCTTAACTCAACCGGCTAAATAAAAACCGGCTTATCCTCAATCAAAACCGCATGATTGTTGCTACCTCGAGGTTTTATTAAAAGCGTTAAGTATCCTTACAATTTTAAGATTTATATGTTTAAACGCATCTTCAGTAAAAAAAATCAAAAACATCAATGGGGAGAAATTGATATTTCCAACGTTGTTTCCAGTCCCGCTTCCCAAGAGCGGAAACTAGAACCGCCGGTTGGCCTGAAAAATCTTAGAATTTTTTTCGGTCTCATTGTTTTGATAATACTTGTGATTATTTCCAGAACCGGCTACTTGCAAATCGTCAGAGGCTCCTATTACGCTGATCGAGCGGAAAATAATCGAATTAGCCGCATAATTGTTAAAGCCCCGCGCGGAATTATCACCGATAAAAACGGAGAAAAATTAGTAAAAAACATCGCCAGTTCCGACGCGGTCATTATTCCCAGTCTTCTTCCCAAAAAGCCCGAGGAAAAAGCCCAAGTGCTTAAACATTGTTTTGGTGTTATTAAATTTCAGGATCGAGAGCAAACTGTTAACATGCCTGATCTGGAAGAACTGGAACAAAAAAGCTATAAATCCTACTTAGTCAAAGAGGATATTAACCGGGATGAATTGCTTTCAATAAAGGTACATGAAAATGAATGTCCGGGGTTTCGTACTGAGGACACGGCAATTCGTGAATATCCTTATGCGCAAGCTTTTTCCCATATTTTAGGCTATACCGGCAAAGTCACGGCTGAAGACCTGGAAGCGGACTCAAGTTATTTAATGACTGATATTGTTGGCCGCATTGGCGTTGAGAGCTATTGGGAAGAGGAGCTGCGCGGCGTTCATGGCGCTTACAATGTGGAAGTCGATTCCTCGGGTAAAATTTTAAGAAAACTGGATGAAAGCTTACCTCGCTTTGGCAATCAGTTAGTTTTAAGTGTTGATAAAAATTTACAGCAAAAAAGCTATGAGATGGTTGAAAACATCATTAACGATCCAAAACGGGACATCCAAAACGCCTCGGTTGTTATTTTGGATCCGCAAAACGGCCAGGTTAGGGCGCTGGTTAGCTATCCGGGTTTTGACAGTAATTTATTTTCCAAAAAAATTGACTCTGAAATTTATCAAGAAATGCTTGAAGATCCAGCTAACCCATTGTTTAACCGCGCTATCGCGGGAAAATATCCGCCCGGTTCCACGGTTAAGCCTTATTTGGGCGCGGCGATTTTAGAAGAAGGCGTTGTCAACGCCGATACCAGTTTTGATTGTCATGGACAAATCGTGGTTAATGAAGATTGGGAATTCAATGACTGGAAGGTCCACGGTCCGGATATTGATATCCGTAAAGCCATTGCCGAATCTTGCGATGTTTATTTTTACATAGCCGGGGGTGGCTTTGAAAGCTTTCGAGGCCTAGGTATTAATCGAATTGTCGAGTATGCTGGAATGTTCGGCTTTGGCCAACCAACCGGCATTGATTTGGATGGAGAAGGCAGCGGCTTTATTCCCACCCCGGAATGGAAACAGGATTATAAAGATGAAAAGTGGTACGTAGGCAACACCTATCATGTCTCTATCGGGCAAGGTGATTTTTCCGCCACGCCTTTGCAAATCGCTTTTGTTACCGCTTCCATTGCCAACCATGGTACTCTGTATCAACCTCATCTGGTTACCGAAATCATTAATCCGGAAACTAATCAAGTGGTTGAAACCATTGCGCCCAAGACAATCAACTCAAATTTTATCAGCGACCACCATTTGGATGTGGTCAGACAAGGCATGAAGCAAACTATTGAGTCCGGCACGGCTCGATCTTTAAATGATTTAGGTCTTGAATTGGGCGGCAAGACCGGTACCGCTCAAATTGGCGGTTCGGATAAAACCCATTCTTGGTTTACCGGCTTTGCTCCTTATGAAGATCCGGAAATCGCTTTTGCGATTTTATTTGAAGAAGCCGGAGAAGCCACTGATGCGGCCGTGCCTGCGGCTCGGGAAATTTTAAAAACTTATTTTGATATCAAAGAACCCAAAAACCAAGATCAGACCGATCAAGATTCTGATCAAGCCGATCAAGCCTCGGATCAAACCGATAGCGCGCAGCCTGACTCGGCAAATCAACAAGATGTTGAGTCGCGGGATCAAAACCCGGAACAATCTCCCGATGCCCGAACCCAAACAACCGAGCCCTCTGACCGCGACCAGGATCCCGAATAAAACAAACCAACCAAAATAACTTAATAACATTGTCAATCATTAACTTAAAACCATGATTCAAGATGTAATCATCAAAGATCTTAAAAGAAATTTTGACCAACGTGGCTGGCTTATTGAAACTTATCGGGAAGATGAAATTGATTCCAAGTACCATCCGGTCATGTCTTATGTTTCCATGACCAAACCCGGTGTGGTTCGAGGCCCTCATGAACATCAAGATCAAACTGACCTTTTTGTTTTTATCGGTCCTGGCGATTTTGAGTTGCATTTATGGGATAATCGCCCAGACTCGTCCACCTTCAAAAAATATTTTCATCAGGTTTTTGGTCAAAACAAACCCGCTTCGGTGCTTGTTCCCCCCGGAGTTATCCATGGTTATAAAAACATCAGTAAAGTTGACGCTGTTTGCATTAATTATCCTAATCGGCTGTATGCCGGCAAAGATAAACGGCGGCCTGTTGATGAAATTCGTCACGAAAACCAAAAAGATTCTCAATTTATAATTCCTTAAAGTTAACCATAATTGCTCACTAAAATTTAGCTATTATCACCAAGCTCGCTTAAAGATCTTGAAAATTCTTTCAATTCCGCTATTATTCTTATTGTTAACCAATTAATTTTTTTAATATGCCAGTTCCCAAGCAAAAACAAGCCAAATCCAGGAGCAGGAGACGCCGTTCTCATCAATCAATCAAAGATCAAAATTTAATTCAGTGCTCTAATTGCTTGCGCAGCAAACCCAATCATCGAGTTTGTCCTAGCTGCGGTTATTATAAAGCCAGACAAGTGATCAAAGTTTAATCTAGCTTTATGCAAAGCAGACATTTAAGTCGTCAGATCGTCATGCAAGTTCTTTACGAATGGGATTTTAAAAGTCTAAAACCGGCTCAGATCCAACAAGTTTTAACCAAGCAGCTAAGCTTACAAAAAGCAAGCAAATTGGATTTGAATTTTATTCAAGAAATCATCCGGGGTGTGTTAGCGAACTTACCAACCATTGATAAGTTAATCGCTCAAGCTGCTCCGGAATGGCCGCTCAACCAAATTGCTCGTACCGATAAAAACGCGCTTCGAATCGGAATTTATGAGCTTATGTATCAGGACAAACAGGAAGTTCCACCCAAGGTTGCCATTAACGAAGCAATCGAACTGGCTAAAACGTTTGGCGGTAATTCATCCGGCAAATTTATTAATGGAGTTTTGGGCACTATTTTTCGAGATATGGAAAAAAAATCTGAACCCGAACCAAAAAAATCTAAACAGTCCTGATTTTGTTTAGAACTTACGTGTTTAGGAAAATTTTATCTAAATAATTTACCAAGCGCTTAAGGTCTAATGCTTTAAAGTTAAGCCAATCAAACTTCAAATAACTCTAATGATTTAGCAATGACCAACAAGTCCAGCCAAGACATAAAAGCTTTGGTTAAACAATTAAATATTAAGTTCAAAGATAATAGCTTGCTTTTAAAAGCTATTACCCACCGATCCTATCTAAACGAACATCGTTATCAAGACTTGGAACATAATGAAAGACTGGAATTTTTAGGCGATGCCGTGTTAGAATTAGTTGTTACCGAGTACTTATTTAATCATTTTCAGGAAAAACCGGAAGGCGAATTAACTAACTTAAGAGCCGCTTTGGTGCGAGGAGAAAATCTAAGTAAAATTGGTCAAGAACTGAAAATCGATCAATATATGCGCTTAAGTCGCGGTGAAGCTAATTCCGGTAGCCGGAGAAGCCGTAATTACATTACCGCTAATGCGGTCGAAGCTGTTATAGGCGCTATCTATCTTGATCAGGGCTACACCGTCGCTCAAAAATTTATTTTAAAAAATATCATCAAGGAGTTGCCGGTTATCATAAAAGACCAGCTTTTTAAAGATCCCAAGAGCTTGTTTCAAGAAAAAGCTCAAGAGGTTCTTGGCGTTACCCCGAATTATCAGTTAATTTCTCAAAAAGGACCAGATCACAATAAATATTTTATAGTCGGAGCCTATCTTGATGATAAATTAATTAGCAAAGGCAGTGGCAAAAGCAAACAAGAGGCTCAACAAATCGCCGCACAAAAAGCGCTTCAAAAAAAGAAATGGACTCAAGAATAAAATTAGAAATTTAGATTTATTGCCGTTTATAGCCATAAAATAAACAATGACAAATTTTGAAAAATACGGCCGCTACAGCAGTGGATTTCCTTATAAAGCCCTATTGATTTGGGTAATTTTCATTATGATAGCGGTTTCGGCCGGCGCGATTTATTTTCTTTTTTCCACCGCTGTCATCGCAATTTATCCCAAAGTGGAAACTAAAGAGGTTGATTTTGAGGTTACTTTGGATTCTCAAGCCAGTTCGGTTGATTATGAAAACAACGTTATTCACGGAGTGTTGCTTAAAAGTCAAGTCAGCGGCGAAAAAGCCATTAAAGATATTCCCGCAAAAAAAATTGACGAAAACGCCCGCGGTCAAATCACGCTAACCAATAAATATTCTCGAGCGATCCGATTCAACAAAGGCGATGTTTTAGTGGCTCAAGATGTTGTACCGGCTCAAAAAGTAGCGCTTGACCGCTCTTTCATCTTGTATCGCGGACAAACCAAAACCGTTGATGCTTATGCGGTTGAAAAGGGGATTGGCGGGCAAATTGCCCCTACTACTTTTAGAATTGAAAAATATAACGATTACATGAATCAAGTTATCATAGCGCAAAGCGAAAAGGCCTTTACCGGCGGAGTTAGAACCGCAACCATTATCACTGAAGGCGATATTTTAGCTGAAAAAAACTTACTTTTAAGTCAATTAAAGCAAAAAAATCTAGAAATCCTGAAAAATAAAATTTCTGATTCTGAAGTCTTAACTCAAGACAATATGTATAATGAAATTATTGCCTTCACAAGCAACGTAGATCCCCCGGTTGAACAAGACCATTTTAAGATAAGCATGGAGCTGAAAAGCATCGGCGCGGTCTATCGCCAAGAAGAGCTAACCAGTTTAATAAAAAAAAATCTAGAAAAAAAGGCCTCGAATAACCAAGAATTCGATGATCTTAATCAAGAAAACTTGTCTATTGCGGTTCACAATCTTGACCCGGCCGCCAACCGAGCCATACTCAATATTCAAGTTAAAGGTCGTTTTATTTCCAAAATCCCGTCTGATGTTTTCAATAAAGAGGCAATTAAAGGCTACAATGAACGAGCTGTTAAAAGCCATTATGAAAAATTTCCCGATATTGAAAAAGTTGAAGTTGAATTTTTCCCTGATTTTAAAAAAACTGTTCCTGAAATTGACCGCGGCATTAATATTGAGGTCCGAAAACCCCAGCCCGAGGATTTTTGATTCATTGATTTAAAACAATCTGCCAGCGTCTATCCTTAGCAAAACCTTGGTTTTAGGCTTGAGTCGCTAAACCAAGATATAAGCTCTCCGGTTTCAATCGCAGTTGCGTTTATAATTTATTGTCATCAATTTAATTTCATGATTAAATTAATACCAAAGTTTGGCTCGCCGATTTTTTCGAAACGCGGTTTTTGGAATTTTTATAGTTGTCCGTTTGCTAGCGATCAACAAATTAGCCAAGTCTAAGTATTTATAGGATAATAATATGGCCTTTTTAGTCCAAATCATAGTCAACACCGCCGCTTTCTTTATTTCAGTCAAGCTTTTGGCCGGGATTAATTTCCAGGGACCCTGGTGGCACCTGGTTATCGCCGGTTTAATTTTTGGCATTCTTAATTACATACTGTATTTATACCTTAAGGCGCTTTGGCCCCAGTATATTTTCTTCACCCTGGCTCTGTTTACCATTATGGGTAATTTGTTTTTTTCTTTAACCACGGCTTTTATTTTAAACGGCCTATCCATTTCCGGTTTCTGGTCGGCTTTTTGGATTTTGGTAATTTTAAGTTTGACTAACTATGCTACCAGTGCAATAATGCACTACGAATAAACTCTCCTTGATTGATCGAGTAGATAACCTTACTAAAAAAAATATTCTTAATAATCAACATTGTTATGCTTAATCAAATTCTAATAATCATCAATATCGTTTCCGCGGCTTTAATTGTGGCTGCTGTTCTCTTGCAGGCTCGCGGCTCCAGCGCTTCTGGAGTCTTTGGTGGAGACAGTGAATCATTTTACACCCGCCGAGGCCTAGACAAGGTTCTATTTACCTCAACTATTGTGCTTGTCATTATTTTCATTGGCTCGGTGCTAGGTCAATTGATCAACAGCTAAAGATAATTCATAGCAAATTAATGTCCAAATCAAAAAAAATTTTAACCAATATCAAAACCGGTCCAAGATTCACTTTGATTTTCTTGAACAAACTTTTTGACAATTTAAAATATTATGAAAGGCTCTTAATCTTAACCTTTTCGTTTATTTTTTTAACCACGGCGTCTTGGTTTTTGTATAATCAATATCTGGAAAAAAGCCAAATCGCCCCGGCTCACGGCGGCACTTATATTGAAGGCGTTGTTGGTTCGCCTGAATACATCAATCCGGTGCTTTCTTCACGCAATCAAACCGATCAAGATATTGTGGAGCTGGTTTTCTCCGGCTTAATGAAGTACGATGAAAATAACAATTTGGTTAATGACGTGGTTTCGTCTTGGTCGGTCAGTCAAGACAAAACTCAATACACCATTAAGTTGAGAGACAACGTCTATTTTCATGATCAGGAACAATTAACCGCTGAAGATGTTATCTTCACTTTGAATTTAATCAAAAATAGTCGCTATAATTCCCCGCTAAGAGCCAACTGGACCACTACCGAAGTTTCTCAAAAAAGCCAAAACGAAGTTATTTTTACTTTAAAAGAACCGTTCACGCCTTTTTTGCACAATCTAACCTTTGGTATTCTACCCAAACATATATGGCAAGACGTCAGTCCTCAAGATTTTTTACTGTTTAAAGCCAACAAAGCTCCAATCGGCTCCGGCCCTTATGTTTTTTCTCGTTTGGATCACAGCAACGGCATAACTCAAGGAATTGTACTCAAGGCCAATAAAAAATATCATCTTAACCAGCCTTTTATCGAAAATATCCGTTTAAGTTTTTTTAACAGCGAGGAAGCCGCTATTCAAGCCTTAAATCAAGGCAATATTATGGGGATTAATAATCTTAGTTACCAAAATCTAGACAAAATTGATCTAGAAAACACCAATTTATTGGAAATTTCTTTGCCTCGCTCTTTTGCTATCTTTTTAAACTCATATGAAAGCGAACAAATCGCTAACGATCAAGTCAGAAAGGCTTTGGCTTGGGCCACTTGTAAAGATGAAATCATTGACCAGATTTTCGCCGGTAAAGCCAAAGCCATATATTCACCCATGGCCAATATTCCCATGCAAGAGGTGGAAGACTTTAAATATCGTAATTGTGATCCTGACAAAGCGCGAGAACTTCTCAAAGATGCTGATTACAAGTTAAAGGATTCCCAATCGGAGGCTGATGAATCAGATCAAGATCAAGATGATGACAACGATCGGGAAGATCGGGACCAAGACCAATCCGATTCGGAAACCGAACCAAACGCTCAATTAAATCAAGATCAACCATACTTTATTGATGAAAACAAAGACCCTCTTAAAATTGTTTTAACCTTGCCAGATTACCCTAAGTTAATTGAAACCGCTGAATTATTAAAAAAACAATGGGAATCGACGGGCATTTTGACCGAGCTGGAAGTGCTTAGTATCGGCGACCTTCAGAATAGCAAAATTGAAGGTCGTAACTACCAGGCCTTATTGTACGGAGAAACCCTAAAAATCGACCCGGATCCCCGAGCTTACTGGCATTCGAGTTATCGCAAAGCCCCGGGTCAAAATTTTTCCAACTATAAAAGCGAAGCAGTTGATGAGTTGTTGGACAAAGGCAAAGAAGAAGTTAACGAAGACTTGCGCCGCGGCATCTATCAAGAGTTTCAGCTTGAACTCAACAAAGATGTTCCCGCTATTTTCTTGTATTCTTCATATTATTTATATCCAATTAGCGCAAAAGTAAAAGGCGTTAAGCTAGATTTTATTAGCGATTCTTCTAAAAGATTCGGCAATATTCATCGCTGGTATATAGAAGAAAAGCGAGAAATTCGATAACGCAAAAAACTACGCTCTTGATAGAGTTTTTAAAAAAATTCCATAAGCTCATAGCTCTAAGCTTTAAGTAATCTATAAAAAAATGACTTTAAAAACAAAACAACATCCGGTAGACAAAAGTAATTTTCAAAAGGTTATCCAAGAGATACCTGAACAATTTTTGGATTCAAAGCCAATAACCAAAAGTGTAAAATTGACCCGCCGGAACTTTGATTCGCTGGTTGTTTGCGGTATGGGCGGTTCAGCTATGCCGTATTATTTGTTGGAAATGTGCTCAAACCTTGTCATACCGGTATTTTTACACAACAATTACGGTTTGCCTAGCAAGTTAACCGCCAAACCATTATTTTTTATCAGCTCGTTTTCCGGTAACACCGAAGAAACCATCAGCGCTTTTCGCGCGGTTATCAAAAAAGGTTATTCCGCGGTTGGGTTTTCCAACGGCGGTCAATTGCAAGATCTTTGTAAAAAACACGAAATTCCACATGTGTATTACCAAATTCAAAACCCTGATTTTCAACCTCGTTGTGCTTTACCCTTGGCTTTTACCGGCATGTATAGGGTTTTAGCCCAAAATCGGCTTGTTTCTATTAACCCAAAAAGCATAGACCGACTCGCTGATTTTATTCAGGCCTTGGATCAAAAGCAAATCCAAAACAAAGCCCGACAGCTTGCCGGTTTTTTAAAAAAACAAACTCCTGTTTTTTACGCTCCTTTCCACTTAAGATTTACTGCTTTGATTAACAAGATTAAAATCAATGAAAACGCTAAAGTCCCGGCTTTTTGGAATTTTTATCCCGAGTTAAACCACAACGAAATGAATGGTTACCAAAATGGCGATCCAAAAAAATTTATTATCGTCTCTTTCCAAGATAACGATCAAGCCCCTAAAAATCGACAGCGAGCCCGAATTACCAATCAACTATTGACAAATTTAAATTATAATGTAATGATTGTAGAAACTCAAGGTCAATCTATTCTTGAAAAAGTATTTTATATTCTATATTTCGGTGAATGGCTTTCTTACTATTTAGCTATCTCACTCAATCAAGATCCCACACCGGTCCAAATGGTGGAGGATTTTAAAAAGAAATTAAAATAAGCTGCGGATTCGCTAGTGTTACTCGCTGGTAAATTTCAGGTTAAATTAGGGTTCGAATCCCTATCTCAGCGCAATTATTACTAATCTAAACTAAATTAATTAGACTGTTGCTCCAACAATCTATACCAAAAAATTTATAATTTTAATAGATTTTGTTTATTTATATTGCGGATCGGTTAAGTATTGGCTGGAAGTAGATAAAATTTAATTTAGTTGATTAATATTAATGATTTTAAACATTTAATTAATAATACCCAATTAAGTAACAATTTATGAACACGAAAACAACTAATTCTAAAAAAACAATTAGCTCTAATAGCGACAAAAAAAACGCCATGTCTCAATCTAAGATTAAAAACACGGCTCCAAGGAAGAAATCAAAGCCCTATTCCGGATCTAAACCCTCAAACGCGCCGGCAAATAAGGATCGCTATGTGCGCAGAGGCGGGCAGCAAAAGCATTATCAAGCCGGTGGTTATCAATTAAAGGGTCAGGATCGACACCCGGATTATTCGACAAATCAAGCCAAGCCCTCTCAGGCTGAATTGGACAAACAAAATCAAGGCAAATTAAGGATCATCCCGCTCGGAGGGTTGGAAGAAGTGGGTCGTAACATGACTCTATTTGAATATGAAAAAGACATTATCATAGTCGACATGGGCATGCAGTTTCCGGATGAAGAAATGCCTGGTATTGATTATGTTATTCCCAATTCCCGCTATTTACGGGACAAAATTGATCGTATTCGCGGAGTGCTGGTGACTCATGGGCATCTTGATCATATCGGCGCCATTCCTCATCATATTCGAGTTTTGGGTAATCCGCCGATTTATACTGGCCGTATGACCAAGGCTATTATTGAAAAACGCCAGGAAGATTACAAGGATAATCCCAAGCTTAATATTAGCCAAGTAAAACCCAAACAAGTCATTGATCTGGGAGTGTTTAAAGTAGAGTTTATTCATGTTTGTCATTCCATTCCGGATGCTTTGGGCCTGGCTATTCACACGCCGGTTGGCACCATAATCCACTCCGGAGATTTCAAGTTTGATCAAAGCCCTATTGGCGAGGAACCAACCGATATCGGCCATTTAGCCATTATCGCAAACAAAGGGGTTTTAGCCTTAATGGCTGATTCTACCGATGCGGGATTGCCTGGTTTCACCATCTCTGAAAGCAAAGTTAAAAACACGTTTGAAAAAATCATCCAAGAAGCCAAGGGCCGAATCATTGCCGGGACCTTTTCCACCTTAATTACCCGTATTCGTCACATGGTGGAAATTTCCGAAAAATACGGTAAAAAAATCGCGGTTGATGGTTACAGCATGAAAACCAACGTGGAGATCGCTCGCAAGCTCGGCTATATTAAAGCCAAAAAAGAAACTTTTATTGATATTTCTCAGGTTAATAATTACCCGCCCAACAAAATAATTGTCATGTGCACCGGCGCTCAAGGCGAGGGCAATGCTGTTTTAATGAGAATCGCCAATATGGAGCATCGTTATGTTCAACCAGTCAAAGGCGATACCATAATCTTTTCTTCTTCGGTCATTCCGGGCAATGAAAGAACTGTGCAGGCGGTTAAAGACAACCTTTACAAAAAAGGCGTTCAGGTCGTGCACTATAAAATGATGGATGTGCACTCCGGCGGTCACGCTAAAAGCGAAGATTTAAAACTATTATTCAATTTAATCAAGCCAAAGTATTTAATTCCAATTCATGGTAATCATTTTATGCTTCGCCTTCACGGAGAGCTCGCCTCAAGCCTGGGCATGCCAGAAGAAAATGTTTTAATTGGCGAAAACGGCCGGGTGATGGAATTTAACCACCAAGGCCAAGGTCGACTCAAGCAAGAAAAAGTACCGGCTAATTATGTTATGGTCGATGGTTTAGGGGTTGGAGATATTGGCAATGTGGTGCTGCGTGAACGCTTACAAATGGCTCAAGACGGCATGTTTGTGATTATCGTTACCATTGATTCCAAAGAGGGCAACCAAATTGGCAACGCCGATTTGATTTCCCGCGGATTTATCTATATGAAAAACAATCAGGAACTGTTAAAACAAACCCGAGCCGTTATTCGGGATATCATTCAGCAAAAAGCCGGCGGCCGAGGCTCCATTAATTGGGAATACATTCGCAATTCTTTGCGCGACGATGTTGGTCAATTCCTATTTAATAAAACTCAGCGCCGCCCCATGGTGCTACCGGTTATTATTGAGGTATAACCAAAAATTTCAGCAAAGCGATTTTTATCAACAATCCGGAATCATTGCATTTTTTTCTTGTTTCTGTATTTTTTAAATATTGACTTTGCGTTGGGTGTATAGCTCAGCTGGTAGAGCAGTTGGCTCTTAACCAATTGGTCGGGGGTTCGAATCCCTCTACACCCACCGGCTTCCATTGCATCAAATTTAAAATAGATTAAAATAAAGATATAAATCCTTATATAAAAATTTAATAAATATTCATGCCTCAAAAAACCTTTACCGATCGGCTTATTGCTAAAATTCAGGCTCGGCAAAGTATTTTATGCGTTGGGCTGGATCCTCAAATAAAACAAATTCCGGCTCAGCTCAAGCAAAAACATCAAAAACAATACCCCAATCCTTATGAAGCCGTAGCGCGCTGTATTATCGAGTTCAACCAAAAAATAATTGACGCCACCGCTCCTTACGCGGCTGTTTTTAAGCCACAAATCGCTTTTTACGAACAATATGGCGCTTGGGGCGTTTGGGCCTTCGAGGCCACCCTTCACCATCTTGAACAAAAAGGCGAACTAGCCATCGCCGATGTCAAAAGAGGCGATGGCGGCCAAACCGCTCAAGCATATCAACAAGGCTATTGCTCCAAAATTGATCTGTTAAACGGTAGTCAAATGGAATCGTTGGTAAAATCACCGGCGTTAACCATCAATGTTCAAACTGGCGATACAATGGTTAAACCTTTTGTTCAGGCGGCTAAAAACACCGGACAAGGCGTGTTTGCCTTGGTTAAGACTTCGTTTCAACCCAATTCGGTTATCGAAAACCTTCTTTCCAAGCAAAACCGACCCTTTTGGCGTGAAATCGCTCTTTTTGTTGCAAAATCAGGACAAGGCACGGAAGGGGAGTATGGTTATCGAAATTTTGGCATTGTGGCCGGAGCTACTTTTCCGGATGAAACTCAAATTTTGCGGAAAATTTTACCCAATTCCTGGTTTTTAGTGCCCGGTTACGGAGCGCAAGGCGCCAGCGCCCGGGAAGCGGTGACCGCCGCCAACAAAGACGGTCTTGGTATCGTGGTTAATTCCTCGCGCAGTATTAACTATGCTTACCTCAAACAACCAAAACAACCTCAAAAACCAGCTGGTCAATCGATTGATTTTGTCCAAGCCGCGGCTCAAGCCGCGAAAAAAGCCAGAGACGAGCTAAACCAAGCCTTGAACCAAGCTAACAAATCAATTGTTGCCCAGCCAAAACCCAAAACCAAACAATCAAAATAATTAATTTTTAAGCAATTCTTATGGATTTAGAAAATTTTACTCAAAAATCCCAAGAAGCCTTAAAACAAGCGCATGATTTAGCAAAAAGCAATCAAAATCAAGCAGTGGAGCCGGTGCATTTAATGTTGACTTTACTAGATCAGGAGGGCAGCATCGTACCGGTTGTTTTAAAAAAAATTGAAGCCAACCCTGAAACTATTAAAAAACAGTTAAATCAGCTTCTTGAGGCCATACCCAAAGTTATCCAAGTCTCTGCGGACAAAATTTACGCCGGTCCCGCTATCGGTCGACTTCTTGACTCGGCCTTACGCGAAGCCAAAAAAATGAAAGATCAGTACGTCAGTACCGAACATTTATTTTTAGCGATTTATGGCGCTGACCCCAAGATCGCTGAGGTTTTGGAAAAAAATCAAGCTCAATATCCAAAGGTTTTGGAAACCTTGCAATCGGTTCGAGGTTCTCAAAACGTTAACTCTCCGAACCCGGAATCAAAATACCAAGTTTTGGAAAAATACGGTCAAAATTTAACCCAAATGGCCAAAAATGATGAGTTGGACCCTGTTATCGGCCGAGATCTGGAAATTAGAAGAACCATCCAGGTTTTGACCCGTCGTACCAAAAACAACCCGGTTTTAATTGGCGAGGCCGGTACCGGCAAAACCGCGATTGTAGAAGGCTTGGCTCAACGTATTATTGCAGGCGATATTCCGGAAAACCTTAAAGACAAGGAAATTATTGCTTTGGATTTAGGTTCTTTGGTGGCCGGCTCCAAATTCCGCGGCGAATTTGAAGACCGACTTAAAGCCGTGATTAAAGAAATTGAAGCGGCTCAGGGCCGAATCATTCTGTTTATTGATGAGCTGCACACCGTGGTCGGAGCCGGCGCTCAGGAAGGTTCCATGGACGCGGCTAACTTGCTCAAACCCGCTTTAGCTCGAGGTAAATTAAGAACCATCGGCGCCACCACGCTCAAGGAATATCAAAAATACATTGAAAAAGACACCGCGCTTGAACGTCGTTTTCAACCTGTTATGGTCAAAGAACCCACGGTTGAAGATACCATCGCGATTTTACGCGGGATTAAAAGCAAATACGAAGTTCATCACGGAGTGCGAATTACCGATCAAGCCATCATAGCCTCGGCCAAACTATCTGATCGTTATATCAACGATCGTTTTTTGCCGGATAAAGCCGTGGATTTAATTGACGAATCAGCCTCAGCTCTGAAAATGGAAATCGATTCCATGCCGGTTGAGTTAGACAATATCAAACGCCAAATCATGCGCAATGAAGTGGAAAAGCGCGCCTTAGCCAAAGAGAAAGATCCGGAATCGCAAAAAAAATCGCAATCTATCAATAAAACCATTGAGGAGCTTCAAGAAAAAAAGAATTCCCTCGAGGCTCAATGGCAATCGGAAAAAGAATTAATTGACAATCTCAAGCAAAAGAAAAGCCGGCTCGAGGAGCTGAAAAACCAAGCGGAAAATGCGGAAAGGCAAGGAGATTTGCAAAAAGTAGCGGAAATCCAGTATGGTCAGATTCCAAACGTTGAGAAGCAAATCAAAAAAGCTCAACAAGAACTTAATAAAATGCAGGAAAAAGGCGGCATTCTCAAAGAAGAAGTTACCGAAGAAGACGTGGCCAAAGTGGTTTCGCGCTGGACCGGCATTCCGGTTGAAAAAATGTTGGAAAAAGAAGCGGCAAAATTAGCTCGCGCCGAACAAGAGCTTAGCCGACGCGTTGTCGGTCAAGCTCAAGCAATTGAAGCGGTTTCCAATGCTTTGCGACGAGCTCGCGCCGGCATCACCGAGGAAAATCGGCCCCTGGGCAGTTTTTTATTTTTAGGACCTACCGGTGTTGGCAAAACCGAGCTTGCAAAAGCTCTTGCCGCGTTTATCTTCAACAAGCAAGACGCTTTGGTGCGCCTGGACATGAGCGAGTATATGGAAAAACATTCGGTATCCAAAATAATCGGCTCTCCGCCCGGTTATATCGGTCACGAAGAAGGCGGTCAACTCACCGAAATTATTCGCCGCAAGCCCTATTCGGTTATTTTATTCGACGAAGTTGAAAAGGCTCATCCCGATGTTTTTAACATTCTCTTGCAAATGCTTGACGATGGCCGGCTAACCGACGCCAAAGGCCGTAAAGTCAGTTTTAAAAATACGCTGATCATCCTAACCTCAAATATTGGCTCGGAAATTATTGCTCGTCAGGAAGGGATTGGCTTTAAAGAAAAAACAGGGCAAAAATCAGAACCCCTAAGTTATGAAGACATGCGTGAAAAAATCATGCAATCCTTACGCGAACATTTCCGACCCGAATTTTTAAATCGATTAGACGAAATTATTATATTCCACAGTCTTAAATCCGAACAACTCAAGCAAATTGTTAAACTCCAGTTAGCTAATATGACCCGCTCGCTTAAAGCTAAAAACATTAAGCTCAAGCTTTCTTCGGAAGCTCAGGCCAAAATCGCTCAAGTCGGCTATGATCCGGTTTACGGCGCCCGACCTTTGAAGCGCGCTATTCAGAACCATATTCTTAATCCTTTGGCTTCAGCTATTATCCAAAACCGGATTAAAGCCGGAGACACGGCCGAGTTTGTTTTAAAGCAAGATCAAATCCAGCTAAAAAATAACAGCTAATTCGGCGGCCTTGACTTTATTTTTCCACTACTTTATAATTAACCTTAACATATAGTACAAGTTTTGTTGTTTGAAGCGCTGTCCTTTGAAACTAGCATTATTATTAAAACAAATTATTTATCTTTTGATTTAAATGAAAACAAATTTATATAAAATTTATTTATTAAAACAAAAACCATGGTCAAAAAGCTTTTCTCAATCCTAGCAATTTCTTTACTGGCGGTTGGCATCTACGGGTTAAACGCTCCCCCGGCTCAAGCCGAAATAGAAATGAGCGATAATGTTAGAATAATTTCCACGGTTAACATTGATCAGGCTCGGATTATTTCCAGAAAAAATAATATTTTTCGAGTTTCCTTCACGGTTTCCAATCAGGAAAAAATCCAGCCCAATATTCGTTATGCCATTAGTTTAGCCAAAAAAGGAGATCTTTATGATTTTATTGATTCCTACACTTATCCGGGCTCCATGGATTTGATTGAAAACTCCAGCATCACCAAACAAGTTACCTTTACCGCCCCGGGCTATTTGCAAGGTCAATACGACATGTATTTGGAGCTAGCCAACAAAGAAGGACTTACTCTTGGCCGCATAAAAATCGACACCATTCAACTAAACGGCAGCGGCGATTACATAGAAATCAACCCTCGATCTTGTCGGCTAAAAGTGAGCGGCTCTGATCAAAGCTATGATCTTATGCAAGGAGTTGACGTTAAAAAAGAAGAAAAGCTCTATATTGAATGCTCGGCGCAGAATCACGGCAACATTTCCCTTGATTTGACCGCGGACTTTCAAACCACATACCGAAGCCGATTCGGCAATAAACAGGTTACCCAAAACGTCGTTCAAAATACTCAAACAATCGGACCCGAGGAAACCAAAGCCCTGGCCTTTGAAGTTCCCAAAGCCCTTGTGCCTCAATCCTATCAAGCCAAGATGAACTTAAAGCAAAACGACCGCAAGATATCTAACACGATAATATTGCAATACGTGATTTCCGGCGCCAGCGCCACCATTAATAATTTCCGCGTTGACACTGATTACTTTCTCAAAGGGGACACCTTTGTCGGTTATTTAAATTGGACTCCTTCAGCTGATTTTTTTCCTGATTCCCGTCATGGCGGCACCGAAATTCAAGGGATGCAAGCTCGCCTTACCGTTCAAAATCAAGACGGCCAAGATTGTATTGAACGCAAAATTCAAAAAATCGATCAAGACAATATAGAAGAAGTGAAAATTACCGCTCCGATTATTCAGGATTGCGTTAATCCTCGAGCCAAAGTTGAAATCATTGACCACAAAGCCAAGATTTTAGCGGCTCGGGATTTTGAATTCAAAAGCGTGCAAAAAACTCGCCCTACCGCTCCGGAACAAAAAAAAGAAAAAAAGACCGCCGGCAACCTTAATTTAATCATTTTTGGTGTTTTAACCTTGGTTTTAATAATTTTACTATTAATCTTTTTAATGAAGAACAAAAACATCAATTTTTCCGGCAAGGTGTTGCTGCTGTTCGCAACTTGTCTGGGTCTAACCTGCTTTTCAACCATACCCGCAAAAGCCGAGACCTTTCAAATAAATATTGATGGGCACCAATACTCCGCTACAGTTAATGAAGAACCAATTCTAAGCACCCAAGCAGAAAATCCCACAACTTTAGATATAGGCAGCAGAATTACCATTTCTTCAAGTCCAATGGCTTTGGATGTCTGTGGCAACGTTAAACCGACTGCGGCCAGGTTTAGAGTTTTGCATGATGAGGAAATAGTTTTGCCGGAAAGCGGGAGCGGTTGGGGAGATTTGGGAGACACCGTATCATTCAATTCAAATGGTCCTTGTGATCAGGTTCATGAGGTCAGGTATGAAATAGAGGTTGATTATATGTATATTCGAGGTAGGTCGTATGGAGAAACAGGCATGGTGGGAAACATAATTAAAACAATGTATTACAAACCTGATTGTGATCCAGAATTCCAGTGCATGGTCAATATAAGCGATCTTGAAGTTACACATTCAGACCCAAAAGCTCTTTGCGGCGATTTTGGTCTCCCGGGGAAATATAAAGTAATATCTCCCGGATCATCTCAATATCCAGACAAAGATGCCTTTTGTGGAACCAATGGTGTCTTTGTAAAAGGCATGACCGCATCAAACAGTTTTCAAGAATACGCAAGTAATCACAACGAATCCGTTAGCAATGCAAGCGTCTTTGAAGATTATTTCAAAGAAGCAATTGATGGAGGATTCACCGGTGACGATGCTATCTTAATGTGGAATTGTGAAGCCACTGCTAGCGGGCAGCAAGATCTAGTTACCTGCGGGGCCAGAGTGTTTGATCCTGCGGCTCCTCCGGAATCTCCAAGCATTGCCTCCGCTACACCTGGGGAATGCGTTGAGATTGATGCCGACAGTTCTTGGCCAGAAGAACCTCAGAACAACGAAGATTTTTGTAGCCCACGAGGATCTAAAGTGGTTAAGAAGACGGGAACTGGTTATACCTTTGTTGATACAACACAACCATTAGTTGAAGCTCCCGATTCTGGTGAAAAGGCAACCTGGTACTGCTCTGAAGTTGCCGCTACCCAAGGTACATTGGAAGACGACACTGTTACTTCTTGTGAATACGACAATACCGGAGATGGCAATATTTATGAATAGTAATATATGAATAACAGAAAGCGCTGGCCTTCCTTTTATTACTAAGAGGCTGGCATAAAAAACCGCCGGGTTTAATCTCCGGCGGTTTTCATATTTTTTATTATACTTAAATCTTTTTTTCCAAATAGATTTATCAATTATTTGAAACACTCACAAAAACTCTCTGGGCAATTGTTTTTTTTCGCCTGGTTAAAATAATAACGATCAAATCAAAAATCAAGTAAATTTTCCTTCCCGAATCAAGCCGCCTTCATAACTATCTTCTGGAGTCTGTCTCGATTTCACTCTTATCTCAATGAAAAGCTGATTTTTTTAATTCATATAGTTCTTCCATTTATCGATTTCTCTATCACAATATGATGTATTGTCTTTATAATATTTGTAACAGAAACAAGCAGCCGGAGCCGTATTATGAGTTTTGTCTGCAATAATCTCTCCCTTAATTGTCCCGTGATCCGTCAAATACATATATGTACTATTGGGGGTTATCATTTGACTACTATCAATATAACCATCATCATCACCATCAATAGGCGCTTCAGTGGTCCATATTTTAGGTTGTTGTGTAGGATCATCAATATTCTCGCAAATATCGCCCGTGCTGGTTATTCCACCACATAAAGGGGGGGAATCAATGTCATGGTAACTGG
>WJJI01000035.1 GCA_014729795.1 Candidatus Moraniibacteriota bacterium | reverse complement strand
TTATTATATTTAAAATGGTAATTTTTCAAATTGGTAATTGCTAATTTTGATTAAACAAAAGCGCCTCGTTGAGTTTTACCACATTCGTTGCAATGAGTGAATTCCGGAGATAAGGCGATTTGAGCGACCTCGCTTTGTTTGAAGCATTTTTCTACCAAATTAGCGATGCTTTTAGCTGATGGTTTGGATTCTCCTAACCAGATATGGGTGATGGCGCCGGCATCGATTAAGGGGTGGAAAAGCCCTTCGGTTCTGATTCTTTCAATAGGATCAATAGGGGCGGAGATGTTAAGCTGGGTGGAGTTTGTGTAATAAACCTCGTCTTTTTCCAGATTGCCTTTGATTACTTGACTGGTGTTTTTGGGATGCCATTTTAAATCCAGTTTGGCAAAGCGATAAGCCGTGGTTTCCGCCGGAGTTTGCTCTAAAACAAAGTTTAAATTATAGCGTTTGGTTAGTTTTTCACATTGTAATTTTAAATGGGCGATGATTTTTAAACCTAGTTTGAGCGCTTGTCTGGATTCATGTAGTTCTTGGCCAAGATGAGCTTGAACCATTTCGTTGAGACCCACAAGGCCAATTAAATGAGTAATGCGGTGAAGTCGATAGTAAGGGTGATCGTCGTCAGGTTTTTTGATGGAAAGCAAGCCAAGCGGTCCTTTGCTTTTTTTAGCCAAAAGAGATTCGATGAATAATCTTTTTTGTCGGTGAGCGCGGGCAGTGAGTTCCATTATGTTGTTAATATTAGAGAAAAGAATTTCATCGCTACCACCGGATAGGTAAGCTAATCGAGGCAGATTTAAGGAGATATTTTGAATAGCGGAATAACGCATTTTCCAGGGAGTTTTGGCATCTTGGATGTCGCTTTTTTCAAGCTTAAAGGATAGACGGCAGCATTCGGAAATTTTAGCTTCGTTGCGTCGGTCAAAAACAAAGTAGGTGTTGCCTTTTTCAGCAGCTACTTTGGAAATTAATTCTAGAAATTTTTCATGGCCAGGGGTTTTAAAAAAGTCTTCGGTAATATGTACCAAAGGCTTAGGAAAGAAAAAAGGCATATTGGTGGCGTCGCCTTCAAGATAAACTTGGAATAAAGCAGTGGCAAAAGCTTGGGATTGTTTTTGGTAATCCCGGTATTTTTTACCGGTAAATTGGCCGCCAGCTCCTATTGCCGGGACATTTTGAAAATGTTTAGGCACCTCCCAGTAGATATTTAAGTCTGAAAATATTGCTTGACCACCTCGAGCTACTGATTGTTGAGAAAATTCGTAAATTAAAACCTGAGCCAATTGTTTGAGTTGTTTTTCATTTTTATTAATTAGATATGGGGCTAAAAAAATATTAACAGCATCCCAACCGATAGCGCCAGAAAAGTGGCATTGAAGAGCGGCGGAAAATTTAACAATATGACCTATTAAAACCTCTGCGTGTTGAGCTGGCTTTGCTTGAGATAAGGAGGTATTGAGATCCAGTCCGTATTTTTTGACATATTCAGGAGATTGGCCGCTGCAATAGGGTCGGTCGATCATGCCCAGATCATGTAAATGAATATCGCCTTGGATGTGGGCTCGGGCAATGTCTTGAGAAAAAATTCTTAAAAGCGCGTATTCTTTTTTAATACCCTCGGCCAAGGTAAGATTAGTGGCTTCTGGTCCGTGCGGAACATTGGAATTATCCTTATTGGTTTCGTTTTCAATAATTTGTTTGACATCGTGAATGGGAAAACCAAGACGAATGTAGCGTTTACGCGCTTCTTCCAAGCCACGCTCGGTTAGTTCAGCGTTAACAAGTTCGCGGATAAGTCGAGAGGTTACGTTTTTAATTTGAGCTTTAAATATTTTTTCTTCGACTTTTTGGGAAATTTCAAAAGCAAGATCGGTGGAAATACCGGTTTCCTTTATTAGACTTTTGGCAATGGCATCTAAATCCCAAGATTGAATTTCATCTTGGCTGGTTTGTACAAACAAAGCTGAATCGGTAACGTCTTGATTGAAATCTTGCTTCGAATTTTTTTGGCGGTTTTTGGTTTTGATGACTTTTTTGGTTCTTAATTTCATTTAGAATTGTTTAGGTTGGTTTATCTTTTTTTAATTTTTTTATCTCTTTATAAAAACTTTCAATGGAGCCAAATGATTGGTAAACGGAAAGGAATCTGAGGTAGGCGACTTGATCTACGTCTTTGAGAGCCTGGGTGATATATTGGCCGATTTCTTTACTGGTTATGATTTCTTGGTTTTTGGCAAAAATTTTGCCTTCTATTTGATCAATAAGTTGTCTGATTTTTTCATGATTAACCGGTCTTTTTTTAAGGGCTTTGAAAAGTCCGCGTTCGATTTTTTTACGTTGGTAGGGCTCTTTAAGTCCATTTCTTTTTTGCACGGAAATTTCGGTCAAAACCGGTCTTTCGTAGGTGGTGAAGCGAGCCTGGCAGCTTTCGCATATTCTTCTTCTGCGGACAATTTTTGCTTGAGCCGCGTCGCGAGAGTCAATCACATTGGTGTTTAAATTTTCACAAAATGGGCATTTCATTTGGGTTATTTTTTGGTTTTTTGAGAAATTAAAGCCTTGAACCGGTTAGTTTTTTTTGGTTGCTGGGAGTTTTTTTTTGGTTTCAATTTCTCTGGATCTTGGCCTTCACAGCTTTAGCGGGTAAATTTATACTATATCTTGTATTGAGTAATTAGATTATAGCACAAGGGAAAATTTTTTGGCAAGAGGGTGAAAATAACCTTGAATAAAGAAATGTAAAAAAATAAGAAAAATTAAAAAAATTTTTTTTCGGCATTAAGAAATTTTTTAAATTTTTTTTCAGTGCTTAAACTTTTGGGTTTGGGATAAAAAATCAGAGCATCTTTGCCCCAATAAATTTGGCCATTGGATTGAATTTGTTTAAGACCAATTTTAATTTTTAAAATTTGTATTCTAGCGGCTAAAAATTCAAATAAATCGAAAACTTTAAGATTAAAAACAGCATCAAGTAGCCTAAAAGTAAAAGAATTAATTTTTTTTGGTTGCCAAAAATTGTCAAGCAGATATGGGTGAAAACAAGGAAAAAAATGTTGAAGTTGTTGATTAGCCTCAAAGAGTTTGGCTAGAGTTCGCCGCCTATTTAAAAGCGGAACGATGTGAAAAAGCTCAAAAGCAGTGTAACGATCAGGAAATTTAAATTGCGGCATTGAATAATTCATAAATAAATTTAAGCAAATTTTGTTATTTTTACAGCGTTGAGTTTTTTTTAAACCTAAAACAAACAATAATATACTTACCAATAAACGCGCGGTCCAGATGCGATTGTTTTTAGCCACAATTAAAAAGTCAATATCGCTGGTTTGGTTTGGGTTTTTAGTCGCAACGGTACCGGAGATACCGATAAAGTAAAGACAGGGAAGATGCTTTAACCATCGAGCGGCTTTAAGGGCAGAATTAAGTTTATTTCTGGTGATCTGACTAACTTGAGAATAATTAAAGTAAGCATTAAAATTTTTTTCAAGCTTGGATGAGTTTGGAATCCAAAAGTAGAAACCACTATAAAATTTAACTTTGCCTTGCTTAATTAAAAATTCAAGCATATGATTGAGACTGAGCAAGCTCGGACATTGTTTGGGTTGTTTTGTTAGAAAAAAATTTCGAAGATCAAGCAAGGTAGCGGCATAATTTCTTGAGCCAAGATAAATTAAGGTTTTACACAATCGAGTCAGATTTTTACTTTGAGTTGATGATTTCATAGATAACTTTTTATATAATATAAGATTAATGCAAAGAAAAGCAAATAGGAAGTTTTATCAGGTCGCGCCTATGGTTAATATTGATCGGCATAGCAATCAATATTACACCTATTATTCAAAACAGGAAATCAAATTCGGTTCGTTGGCGCAAGTTGAATTTAGAGGAAGATTAATTTGGGGGCTAGTTTTACAAAGAAAATTAAAACCCAACAAGACCAAAAAATATAAAAAGATAATCAAAATAATGGAAGAGCCGGTATTAGATAAAAAACATCTGGATTTATATCAAATGATAACCGATTACTACTTGATTTCTTTAACAAAGTTACTGCAAGTGGTTTTGCCACAAGGAGTAAATCGATTTCAAAAGATAGATAATTTTAAAAAAACAATAAAACCAGGAGTTGGTTTTAGGATTAAGCAACAGGAAAAAGCAATAGCTGAAAAGATTATTGGTTTTTTTAAAAACAACAAACAACCGGTGATTGTTCAAAAAACCGAGAGATTAAAAATCTTAACTTATTTGATTTTCAAGGTAATCAAGCAGAAGAAGCAAGTTTTAGTATTATGCTCGGATGATTTAAATTTAAATTTAAAGAAATACCATTGGGAAAAGATTTTTGGTTCAAGAAATATATTTACGCCCGGTTTAGTGAAACAAAACAAAAATCAATACTTACAAGATTGGTTATTGATGAAAAATGTTGCCAAAAAAATAATCATAGCTAAAAAAACAGCCGTTTTTGCCGATTTTAGGAATTTAGGTTTGATCATAATTGATGAGGCTCATGAGGATAGTTTTAAACAAGACAAAAAACACCCAAGATATGATACCAGAATTATCGCGGATAAATTTGCTCGATTCTATCAAATACCGATTGTGTATTCAACTAACAGTCCAAGAGTGGATTTTTATTGGCAAATAGGCGAACAAAAGGTTTTTTAGTTAGTGCTCTTGACTCGAGAAAGAGAATTTAATAAAATGAAATTAGCACTCTAGACATGAGAGTGCTAAAAATAATAATTAACAAAAAACTATGAAGAATAGAATAATCAAACCTAAACGTAACCAAGAACAATCAAATCCACAAATGTATACTTTGCGAGATGCAATGAGCAGATTATTTGATGAAAGCGTTTGGCAGCCGTTTGGCGGCGCCGTGGCTTTTAACGCGGATTTTCCGCAATTAGACATTAGCGAAGATAAAGATAATGTTAAAGTAACAGCCGACGTTCCGGGAATTGACATGAAAAACATTAATATCGAGGTGGAGGATGATTACATGATTATTAGCGGAAAACAGGAAAAGGAAAAAGTTACAGAGGAAGAAAATGTTTACAGGGAGGAGAGAAGCTACGGTGAATTTAGAAGAGAATTTGTGCTACCAGCTTCAGTTGAGGCTGATAAAGTAAAAGCTAAATTAAAAGATGGCGTGCTGAAAATCGAAATGCCTAAGGCAGAAAAAGCCAAAGCTAAAAAAATCGCTATTGAAAAAGAATAGTTTTGTAAATTTTTAGATTTCTATTATCCGGGAAAAAATAGATTAGTAAAAGCCCTTAAAAACGGGCTTTTATTTTTTTGTCCAGATGTGGTATTGTGCTATTAATTACTTGATTTTTGGGAAAATAGTAAATATACTAAAAAACATAATTATTAAATAATTAAAAATTATGAAAATATTAACGGCTTGGTTGTTGTCGTCAGTTTCGGTGGTTGTATTGGCTTATATTCTACCGGGTATAGTGGTTGATGGTTTTTTGGCCGCGATGTCGGTAGCCTTGGTTTTTGGTTTATTTAACGCTTTGGTGCGGCCGGTGTTGAAAATTTTAACCTTACCAATAAATATACTTACCTTTGGCTTATTTTCTCTGGTTTTAAATATTTTTATTATTTTGGCGATAGCTTATTTAATTAAAGGGTTTGAAGTCAATAATATTTTTATGGGACTGTTGTTTAGCTTTTTAATATCAGTACTTAATTCAATTTGGGGAAATTTTTTAACAAAAAAATAACATCTATGTAAATTTTGCAAGCGCAAAATCAAATAATTTTTTTAAGCTGAATTACAATGAATAAAGAGACTAAAACAATAAATCAAAAAAATCCGCAAGACAAGCAATTAGAATTGTACGGTCTTAATAATAAATTATTGTTTTGGGCGCTTGGATCTTGTTTGTTTTGGGTGGTTTTTTTGTGGGGATTTTGGAATAAAGGACTGACTGCATTTGGGATGAACGCTACAGTTTATTTATTGATTTATTTGGGTTTGTTTGTTTACGCAGCCAGAAAATACAGAGGGGTGAATTGGGAAAAATATTTAAATTGGTTAGCGCCGGTTTTTTTAATAGCTTTAAGCTTTTCCATTTTTGAAAATCCTTTTTTAAAGGCAACCAGCTTTAATTTCATTCCTTTGATTTTTTGGATATTTTTTTCCTATACCTTACTTAAGGAAGACCTAAAGAGCAGATGGTATTGGAGTTTTAATTTTGTGATGAAGCTGCTGGCTATGAATTTGGTCTTTTTTGCTCATATTGGTCAAGCGCTTAAAGTTTATTTTTCTTTGCCTAAGCTCTTCAGCGGAAATAAAGAAAAGAGCAAAATCAACGATATTATTTTAGGTTTGGTCATTTTTTTAGCTTTAGCAATAATTATTGTTATACCAATTTTAGCCTCGGCGGATCAGATGTTCGCAGAAAAAATTAAAGCCGTGTCTGAGTTAATAGAAAATGTCATTTCTTGGCGGTTGGTTGGGAAGTTTTTATTTTTCAGTTTGTTCTCAATAGTGACTTTAAGTTTTGTTTTAAGCTGGATTGATAAAAGACGATTTCAATATTTTTCCTGGAGAAAAGTTTTGGAATTGGATTTAAAGAATAATGATCAAAATAAAGAGCAGAGACAGAGCGGAGAACAAAAAACGAAATTCGATCAAGATTCAATTATTGCCGGCATTGTTTTGGGAGGAGTGTTGTTAATTTATTTATTGTTTTTGTATACTCAGCTAGAAAGGTTTTGGATGAATGACTTACCGATTGACTTTAAAGAAACCGAGAAAATCGTGAAGATCGGATTTTGGCAACTGTTTTTTTTGAGTTTTATTAATATTATATTTTATTTTTTATACTACAAAAAAACCAAACCTTGGGCGCAAAAAATATTGATTGCTTTTACCATAACTTCATTTTTACTTTTAATTTCGGCCGGACAAAGGATGTATCTGTACGTTTATTATTATGGGTTAAGTTATGAAAAATTCTTTGCATCTTACACGGTGCTATATATTTTAGTTTTTATGATTGCTTTGACTGGGTTTTTATTTAAAGAGAAAAGAGCGGATATTTTTAAATTTTTAATATTTTCGTGTTTATGGATGTACGCGGTAATAACGATTTTTCCTGTAGAATTAACGATAATGAGGGTGAATATCGCTTTAGCGCAAAGATCAGATTCAAGAATTGATTTACATTGGATGAAAATGTTGTCAAGCGATGTAATGCCAATAGTAAAGCAATACAGAAAAGATGATGAGTGGAGAGGGGAGTGGGCGATGTGGATCAAGGATCAAGAAGCAAAAATTAAAGATAAGAAATGGTATGAGAAGAATTTTATGAATATTTTCTATAATAAGGTGTCTAAACACCAAAATAGTTCCCGAGAATAGGATAAAAGCATAAAATAATAAAAGTTTACAAAAGCTGGCGCCAAAAAAAAATTTAAGGTATACTAAGTTAAAATAAATTTAGCTATTATGTTTGGATTAAACAAAAAAAAAGACAAGGATCAAAAAAATAAACAGAATCAGGCAGACAACCGAGGGCAAAATGGCGAACAAAAGGAAGAGCCGTTAGTATTGAGGTTGCAGGAAAATGATGATAAAAATAATAAAAAACAAGAGAATAAAGGCGAAGAGGAGAAAAAAAACAAAGGGCCGATTATACTTGATCCTGTTCCAGATAAACAAGAAAAAACAGGGGATGATAAGGGAAGCGGCAAAACAGAGAAGCAAGCTAACAAGGAACAAGATGGCGGAATCAAGCAAAAAACAGAGATTCAACAAAAAGCAGGGTCAAAAATCAATAGTCAGTCGACAGTTCAACCCCGGGGTAATGAAAAAAAAGAGAAAAAGCCCGAGCAAGCCACTACGATTCAGTCTTCTAAGCCAGGAAATCAACAGAATAACACTATTGATATTCAAGGAATCAATTTGCAAAAGATAGACAATTCAGAAGCAACCAATCAAAAAAAAGTTTTTGATCAAGCCGAAACAACAGTATCGGCGCCCAAGAGTCAAGCAGGCGAGACCAAGCCGGCGCGAGATCAATCTAGCCAACCTCGGACCGAGCAAAAACCAATGGATATTAAAACAACTCCAAAACCAGGAGATCAGTCGAAAGCTGTAAAGACAGGGCAAGCTAGCCAGGCTCAAGCTAACCAGACAATGTCAAGCGTTCAAACCAAGGATCTGGATATTAAACCCAGTAAAAAACAAACCCAACCCAATTCAGGTTTAAACGCACAAACCGAAGTAGCCGGACCTATTGACGATCTGGAGGTGGATAAGTCCAAACTTGGGCGACCGGCTAGTGAAAATCAAGCTAAAGTTCAACAAAACCAGTCTCAAGATTTACGCAGTCGATTAGAGACAGGAACAAGCACCACCCAGTCGCCGGCTGCCGCGGCATCGCAACCTGTTTCAAGCCAGCAACAAGAAGCTCAAAAACAAAGAACAATTCAAGAAGGAACCGTGGTGCAATTGGCCAATAATTTAATTAATGCTTATACAGAGATTGAGAATGAAAATGAAAAACCAAACGAAATGAAGCGACTGGAATATGAGTATTCAATTTTTAAAAACATAGTTTTAGAAAAATTTCAAAAATTAGCTCAACTAATTAGAGAAGTGGGTGGGACAGAAAAGGCCATGAATTTATTTCAAGACCAACAAAGAAGAAAAATAGCAATGATTGAGGCTTACCAAATTATTCCTTTTTTAGATAATATGATATCGAAAGCCCAAGGCTTAAACTATGATCTTGTTAAATTGGAACGCGTCAAAACCGATGTGGAAGCCTTTGCTAGAGCCATGGGCGAGTAGATTATCAGAATTCTGATTCTTTTGAAATAATTTAAAAATCTCTTTTCAAGAGAAGTTTTTTTGGTATGTTATAATAAAAATGTAAGCACTAATATATTTAAATGACCATTATAAAAACTCAGAAAACACAGGAGCAGGAAATTAAAAAAATTCCAAAAGAGCTTGAGAAAATTGGACAGGATCAGCTTGACTTGAAGGAGCTTATTGACACAAGCTCCGAAGATTTTGGTCAATATTGGGTAAAGCTTTTGAATAAAAAAGGCAGTCTTCAAGGGAAATTAAGCTTTAAAGATGCTTTGAGTAGAAAATTAGTGATTTATGTGCCCGGTTTTCCCGGCGATGGCGCTACTAGTTTTGAGCAAACATATTTAGATACTTTGGTAAAAAATAAATACACAGTCTTTACATTAAGGCATAATGGTACGGTTATTAATACCAAATTAAGCTTCAAGTATATCAATTGCGTGAAAAAACAAACCAAAGCTCGTTTTGCCAAGGAAAAAATTTTAGGGGATCGGGATGATTACACCTTAAATGATTGGCTGAAGGAACCCTATTTGGCGCTTGGGGTTTTGGCGGAACATTTTGAAGATATTTACTTAATTGGCCATTCTTTGGGGGGCTTATGCTCGATTTATTCTTTGTTGGACTTTTCTTTAACTCATGGAAATTTAATTCATAAAGTGACCCGACTGGTTAGCTTAGCAGGCACTACCGGAATTATTAGAAGCAAGCAATCCCAGATTTTAAAAAGATGGCAAGAGCTGTTGAATTTTGAAATTTACCAAAAGGCGGTGCAAGTTGGAGATTCAACAAAAAATTTAGCTTATTTAAAACAAGCTTATCAGCGGATTCATAAAAAAAGCGCTCAATATTTGCCTAAGAGCCTAGAGTTTTTAATGCTTTGCGCTTGGGGTGATTCAGAAGGTACGATTGATGAATACATTAATCCGGTTGAGAATTTAGAATTGATTGGAAACCTGGGTCGAGGTTGCTTGAAATTGGTAAAGAAAGCCAAGCCGGTTTCTCCTGAAGAAATGGCGCATGATTTTAATTTTTTAGATCCGCAAACAATTTTGAATATGTTGACTTTGGATTTGGAGCAAGAGAATCAAATAGGAGCGCTTTATTGTTGAGGTAATAATAGAAGGTAAATTAACAATCCGTTTTATCAAATCACTTAACTTGCGACAGAGTTGATTAATAAAGAATAAAAAAAATCGATAAAGCCGATAAGAGTCATTTTTTTGATCAACAAGAAGACTCCAGGTTTTTTTGAATTAGCGACAGAGCTTTCAACAATTTGCTTGAGATTAATTTTCTCTTTGGGTCCAAGCATTGATAAAAATAAAGACTTAACACCAAATCGCTTGACTACTTGATGTACGTGATTAGGAGCGGTTATTTATAACTGTATTTTTTAATTTCTGTCAAGATTGACAAGCTGTTTTTATTATAATAAAATTTCATATTATAATGTATAAACAGTAAACAAAAATAAAATGAAAATTTTAACCAAAAAACAAGAACAGGTTTTAATCGCGATTCGATCTTTTTTTTCCGCGCATGGCAATATGCCAACCATCCGGGAAATCAAACAGGAATGTTTTGATAGGGGTTTGCGGCTAAAAAGCACGCGCAGTATTTTTAATTATTTAAAAAACCTTGAACAAAAAGGTTACATTAAGAGAAGCAAAAAAAGAAGAGGCATTGAATTACAAGATGTTACCCAAGATAATTTTTTAAATATCCCGATTATTGGCTCAGCTAACGCGGGATCGCCTGCTATGTTTGCCAAGCAGTATGTGGAAGGTTATTTAAAAGTCTCTAAAAAGATCGTGGGGGATAAAAAAGTTTTTGCAATTCAGGTTTTTGGAGACTCTATGGATTTAAGTGTGGTTAACAATAAAAAGGTGAATGATGGAGATTTTGTGATTGTTGATCCGGAACATACCGATTATCGGAATGGAGATAAAATTTTAGTTACCCTGGATGGATTAGCCACGGTTAAAACTTTTAGAAAGGTAGACAATGAGCATATTGGTTTATTTCCGGAATCTAACAATAAACGCCATAAGCCCATTTACTTAACCAGAGAGGATCAATTTATCATTAATGGGAAGGTGATGGATGTTTTGAAATATTAGCTAACAGCTCGGGGAAGTTTTTTTGATAATTTGGATCCATGCTTAAGAATTTTATATTTACGTTAGCGGTACCTTTTTTAAGCATCCCGGGTATTTTTTCAGCAGCTTGAAAAGATAAATCTATGCCTCTTTCTTGGTGATAAGGGCCTCTGTCAGTGATTACGACCTTGAAACTACAAGAAGGATTTTTTATTGGAGTGACTTCAACAATGGAGCCTAGAGGTAGGTCAGGGTGGGCGGCGGTGAGTTGATCGGGGCGCATCGGTAATCCGCTCGCGGTTTCTTGATAGGCAAAGTCATCCTTTTCTTTTTTAGGGTCTCCGTACCAAGAAGCTATAACTTGTTTTTTGATTCTTTGATTCCATTTACAAACTTCAAGCGGAATGACTATTTCTTGATTAATTTGAAGATGCTCAGGGTCGATTTCATTTGTTTGAATGATTTTATCTATTAGTTTTTGATGATCCATGAAAAAAGGAGGTCTGCCAAAAAATTTTTGAGCGATGTTTGAGATATTATCGCCTGCTTTGATTTTATAAGTAACTTTAAAAATGTCTCCATCTTTAATGTTTTCTGGATTTGAGAGGAAATGTTTTTCTAAATAGGCAGCGGCTTTTCCCGGGGAGCCAGGAAAAAAAGTAGCGCCGGCAATAGCCGTTAGCCTTGTTAATAATTCTCTTCTTGTCATTCCAGTTGGTTTTTCCGGATGAACCATATGGACTTTTTATAAATATATTTTAAGAAGGCGGAATTGTGAGTCGGGTTTAAAAAATTTTAACAACTATAAATTTGTTAGATTTAGAGAAGCTGATTTTGGGAGATAAGCGTACCGGCTGTTAGTTTATTGGACAACAAAATAATTTCATAAAAATTTTACAAAAAATTTTAAATTTATGCAAAAAATGAAAATAGATCGAGATCAAGCCATGTCTTCAACTAATCAAAAAAAGGAAGCAACCGGAACTCAAGATCAATCAGAAGAGCGGATTGAATTAGCGATCGAGGACAATTGAATTGTTTTTAATGGTTAATTTATAAAAATGCTAAAAATTATTCAAATTCGGGATTATGCTAGCCAAACCAAATTAAAAAGACCCTTGTTCTTGGCTAGAGTGATGGCCGGTTTCCCGTCGCCGGCAGATGATTACGTGGAAAATAAATTGGACTTGAATCAATTTTTAATTAAGCATCCGCAGGCCACTTTTTTTTTGAAGGTGCAGGGCGACTCTATGGTTAGGGCCGGGATTCATTCCGGGGATACTTTAATTGTGGATCGCTCGCTGACGTTGAATAATAATGACATCGCGGTAGTTATGCTGAATGGTGAATTTACGGTTAAACGTCTTGGTAAAAGAGGCAAAGAGCTTTTTTTGATATCGGAAAATCCCAGATTTAAACCAATCAAGGTTAATCAAATGGATGACTTTGAGGTTTGGGGCGTGGTGATTCACGTGATCCACTCTTTTATTTGAGGTTTTATAGACGGGTTTATTTTTTAAATTTATAATTTAACTTACGCGCTTGGTAAATCTTTAGAGTAAATTCTGCGGTTTTTAACTACGCATACTCAAAACATTTTACAAAAATCCTGGTATTTTTTACAAGGTTTTCCTAAACGCGTAAGTCATATTATAAATATTTTCACCAATGAAACAAGTCTTTTTTTTAGTTGATTGTAATAATTTTTATGCCGCTTGTGAACAGATTTTTAATCCCGGACTTAGAAATAAGCCGGTGATAGTTTTGTCTAATAATGACGGTTGCGTGGTGGCTAGAAGCAATCAGGTTAAGGAATTAGGAATTAAACTGGGCACACCGGTTTTTAAATTGGAACATTTAATTAAACGTTTTAACATTGAGCTTTTGTCTTCTAATTACGCTCTTTATGCGGACATGTCCAGACGGGTAATGAAAACTTTAAGCGCGTTGGCAGATGAAATAGAAGTTTACTCAATTGATGAAGCCTTTATTGGTCTAAAGACCGACCCAGATAAAGTTTTGGCTTATGCTGGCAAATTAAAAAAAATCGTGGAGAGGAATACCGGTATTTCGGTTTCAATAGGAATTGGGCAAACTAAAACTTTAGCTAAGATAGCGAATAAAATAGCCAAAAAACAAGCGCGATGGCAAGGGATTTTTGATTTGAGTCAAACTTCCAATATGGAACTGGATAAGATTTTAAGGACAATTAAGATAGCAGATATTTGGGGGATTGGTCCTAAGTCGACTGATTGGCTTTGCTCAAAAGGCATAAAAACCGCTAAGGATTTAAAACATTTTAAAGATCAAGGTTTGCTTAAAAAAAAGTTGAAAATAAATGGTTTTTTTACTTGGCGAGAGTTATGGAGGGAATCTTGTATTAAGTTGCAACAGGGCTTGGTTGGGAAAAAACAGATTGTAGCCAGTCGATCTTTTGGCAAAAAAGTAAACACCCTAAAAGAGCTTGAACAGGCTTTGGCTAGCTACGCTACAACCGCGGCGCAGAAAATGCGCGGTCAGAAAAGCGCCGCCGGAATGCTGATTGTTTTTTTGGGTACCAACCGTTTTAAAGTAAAGGAGCCGCAGTATTTTAATTCAATGGTCAAATTCTTACAGCAACCCACGGCTTACACTCCCAAAATTATTAAAACAGCGTTTGAGACTTTACGTTATTTATACAGACCGGGATATAATTATAAAAAAATTGGAATTGTGTTGGGTAATTTTCAGCCTTTAGGTTTGGCGCAGACCGATCTTTTTGGTCAGTTTAAGAAAGCGGCTGGGCGGAATCGTTTAATGCAGGTGGTGGATCGAATTAATCAACAATGGGGAAGTTCGACTTTGCGATACGCGGCTTGCGGTATTGAAAAAGCTTGGCAAATGAAACAATTGCGGAAGTCGCCGCGCTATACCACAAGCTGGGAGGAGTTGCCAGTGGTTAAGGCTTAAAATATTTAAATTTAAAATAAAGCGATTAAAATGTGCGGTAGATTTACTTTACATACTCCTTTTGATCAATTGGCTAAAAGGTTTAAGGTTAAAATCCCGAGTAATTTTGAACCGAGTTATAATATTGCGCCAGGTGACCGGGTTTTAGCTATTGCGATTAATCAACCCTTGAAAATGCAATTTTTTAAGTGGGGTTTGGCGCCTTTTTGGGCAAAGCAAGGCAGGATTAGAGATAATCTGATTAATGCTCGCAGTGAAACGGTTGAACAAAAACCGGTTTTTGTTAAAACTCACCGGTGTTTGATTCCGGCTGATGGTTTTTTCGAATGGGATAAAAAACAAAAACCGAGTCAGCCTTATTATATAAGATTAAAAAACAAACTGGCTTTTTGTTTTGCCGCTTTAAGCCAGAAAAGTCAGGAATCAGGCGTTTCTCAACGAAATTTTGCGATTTTGACCACCGAGTCAAATCAAATGTTAAAAAAAATTCACCCGCGCATGCCGGTGATTTTAACCGGACAGTATCAGGACTACTGGTTGGATCCTAAAAAATCAATTTCTGATCTGAAAACAATTTTAAAACCTTACTCTGCTCAAAAAATGGAATGCTATCCGGTAACGAGCAAAATGAATCATCCGGGATTTGATGAGCCCGCGGCGGTAGAACGGTTAGGTTGGCAATTGTAAATTCAGTTAATTTTTTGTTTGCTTATTCGCAGATATTTTCACAGGGAATACCGTCTTGATCTCGGTCTAGTTTTAAGCAACTACAATCTTTAAGTAAATATTTAGCCTGAGCGCAGGATTTAATTTGCCGACAAGTCAGTTGACAGTCGCAGGAGAAGTGACTTGAGGAGTCTTGAGATTTCGAAGAAGAACCAGATGAAGCTTTGTTGATGGTTGACGGGGAGGCGCAGGCTTGATCAGCCCATAATCCGCGTTTGCGCTGTCGGGCTTGTTGCTCCGCTTGCTTAAACTGTTTTTGGTACTTATATGGAACATTATAGGTGTATTCGTAAGCATAACCTTGTTCAATCATATATTGATTGTAAAGAGTGCCGTTTTCCAGGTAAACATATCTTAGAAGACGGTTATATTTGTCGCGTTCACCTTGAGTAGGATCAGCCTCGAGCCTAACTTTTTGATTTTTTAGCAGTTTCTTGGCTTGATTTGAAGCTTGTTGGCCAAAACATTGAACCGGTTTTCTGGGATCAACAGTTTCTGGAGTGTCTAAGCCAATCATTCTGATTTTTTCTTGGCGCGCGTTAATTTTTACCCAAATAGTGTCGCCATCAGTAACCTTTATTACGGGATAAAGTTGAGAATCCGGAAGGTTAGGCGGTTTTGATGGACCTGTTTGAGCTGAGCCGGGGTTATTTTGCGTATGTTTGGTTTGGGAGGGTTGGCTAGTCACAGAATCTTGATCAGGTTTTAGTTCAGCCAAATTAGAATTAAAACAACCTGAAAACAGGAATAAAGAAATTAAAGAAAAGATTTTTAATCGGTTTTGGTTTTTCACTTTGATAGCTTTTTAGCGCTTAAATGTTTTTTAGTTTAGCAGGATTTTTTTGGTATTTTTTAAAAAAGTTTTTTTGATCGTTATTTATTTTAACATTTGCTAAACTTTTTAGCTAATTTACCTATAAGGTTAATAAAGCGGTTGGGAAACTCCATGGGGGTATTTCAAAGAGACACTCAAATGTCGACCTTTATTGTGTTAAACAGAACCTTAATAAATTTTGTTTAATATTGTGTTTTTTGGCAACTTCGGAAACATTATTTTTTTGAAAGCTTTTTAAAACAATTTTTTAAATCTTTGCTTTTCGGTTAATTTTTTCTTCATTGATTTGTGTTAATTATTAGATTTTATCTTAACACAAAATCTCACTTTGTAACCGGTTTGCTATATCAGGGATTGGTTATTGAGCTAAGCATTTTTTGACTTGTTTGACCGCATAGTCGATTTCCTTTTTGTTGATAATTAGAGGAGGGAGGAATCTAATGATAGTGTTGCTGGTTGGAATAGTCAATACTCCGAGATCTTGCAGTTTTTTTACGTAGCGCATATTGTTTCTTTTGATTTCTAAAGCGATCATTAAACCTTGCCCGCGCACTGAACGAATAATCGGATCGGGTATGCTTTTTAATTGTTTAAGAAAATACCGGCCGTTGGCTTGAACTTGTTTTAAGATTTGATATTTGTCAATATAATTTAAAACAGCCAAAAGACCGCTTGAAGCTAAAGGGTTGCCACCAAAAGTTGAAGTATGAATACCTCTTGGAATGAAAGAGCGATATTTTTTTTGTATGATGGTGGCGGCGCATGGAATTTCTCCGCCCAAGCCCTTGCCAAGACATAAAATATCAGGGGTGACATTATGATTTTGAAAGGCAAAAAGCTGACCGGTGCGGCCTAAGCCGGTTTGAATTTCATCAATGATTAGCAAAATGCCATGCTTTTGGCAAATTTTTTTTACTTGAGCTAAATAACCGGGGGGAGCGGGAATTACACCACCTTCTCCTTGAATTGGCTCCAGGATAACCGCGGCGTGTTTTTTGCTGGCGAGCTTTTTTAAATGAGCAAGGTCGCCAAAATCCAAAAAATCAAATTGATTTATTAAAACTGAAAAAGGATTTTGATATTTACCTTTGTTGCTGTTGGTAGCGGCCAAGGCGCCTAAAGTCTTGCCATGGTAACCGTTTTTTGCAGCGATAAATTTTGTTCTTTCAGTAATTAGATAAGCGAATTTAATCGCGGCTTCAACGCTTTCTGTGCCGGAGCTGGAAAAATATATTTGATTAAGTAGGTTTGGTAATTTAGAAACCAATTTTTGAATAGCTAGCGAACGAGTATCATTGTTAAGGCTAGAATGCAAGGAAATTAAACGGTAAAGCTGTTTTTTTATCGGGGAGACTATTTCTTGATTTTGATGTCCCAAAAGATTAACACCATAACCGCCCATACAATCTAGGTATTTTTTGTTTGAGGTATCATAAAGCCAGGATCCCTCCCCGCGCGTGATAGTGAGGCCGCGGTTAGGGTAAACTGGAATTAAGTATTGTTTTTGAATAGCGGAGTAGTTTTTCATGACTTTAATGATAGTTTTATTATTTGATCTTGGGGAATTGGTTTGAAGGTGAGATTAAGGATTGGTTCGGAACAAATTATGGTTTGATCGCGATTTTGAAATTGCTTAAGCTGAAAATAAGCAGGATCCGAGAGAAAACGCGTATAAAGATAAAGATTTTTTTGGTCATAAATAGCTAAATTTAAAGCTTCAATTAATCGGGTGTTGGTCAGCAAAGCTTTAATTAATTGTTCTAAAGCTTTTTTAGAGCTTTTTAATTCATGTTTAAATTTCAAAAACAAATTAAAAATTTTTTTTGAGCCAATATTGCCAGGTACTTTATAGGGCAGGGAAACATTATTTAAAAAGCCATTAAAGGCAAAGATTATCTTTTGTTTGTTAAAGGGCTGGTTAAAATTTAGACAATACTTGTGTTTCTGAAAAGAGGCGCCCCGGGCGTGAACAAGAAAGAAGTTACTTGCGGGAATTTTATGAAAGCACGCCTGATCTAACCAAATGCTTTTGACTGAGTTAAAAAGTACCCAATTAGATTGTGCTTGATTGTGATAGTAAATACCCCAGCCGTCACCCTGCCATTTTTTGCTTTGCTGGCACATTTGAGCAAAGGCCTTCAAGTATTTAAGCGGTTTTTGTTTTTTGTTTGCTTGAAACACCAAGATCCGGCACATATAATTAAGTTTTACTTAGTTAAGATAGTTCCGTTTTGATTTAAAAAATCTTTAATTGGGTTTTGTGAGCGACCATCACAAAAATGGATTGTACGCACATGAGAATTAAAAGCGGATTTCATGGCTAAAATTTTTCGTTTCATTCTTGCTTGAACCGATTGCTTTTCGATTTTTTCCAGCTGTTTTAATTTAATTTTTTTAATAAGGCTGGATTGATCGGAAAAGTTTTTTAACAAGCCCGGGGCGGCAATAAAATGAACAATGGTTTTAACAGTAAGCATTTGTTGGCTAATTAGAGCAACAATGGAATCGTTTTCCGTATTGATGGCTTGTTTATTTTGACTTAAAATTGGCGGGCAAAGAAAAGGAACGTAATTGTTTTTGAGTAAGTAATGGAGTAGTTTTTTATTAATTTTATGAGGTTTACCAGAAAGGTCATTTTTGATAATTTTTAATTTTTTACCCTGCTTGGTAATGATTTTTTGATTTCTTTTGCCTATAATCAAGCAAGCATCAAGGCCGGTTAAGCCAATGGCGTTAATTGAATTTTGTTGGGCCAGGGTAACTAATTCTTTATTGCGAAGACCACTGTATGACATGAGAAAAATTTTGATTAATTCCGGATCTGATTTAATGCTGGTATAGCCTTGGGGCGAGGTCAAGGTTTTGATTTGATAGTTAAGTTGGTGAGCAATTTGATCACGTAGATAATTAGCACCGTGAACAATTAAGTATTTATCTTTAAGCAGTTTAAGGTTTTGAATAATACCGCGATAGTTAATATTTTTTCCTCCGCCAATTTTGATTATTAACATATATTTTTAATTATTAGATTGGATGCAGGCCTTGAAATTCCAGCGCGGTTGTCTGAGGAAAATTAAACATTAGGTTCATAGCTTGGACGGCTTGACCGGCAGTGCCTTTAACTAAATTATCAATCGTAGCAATGACAACCAAGCGTCGACTGTTCGCTTGGATGGCAAATCCGATATCGCAAAAATTAGTGCCAGCTACGATTTTAGGTTCAGGGTAACGATATAGGCCTTGACGTTCTTTTATGATCCGAATAAAAGGCTGATTGCCATAATAATTTCGATAAATTTTTCGTAAATCCCTTTCATTAATGTCGGTGTTTTTAAGTCGAGCTTGGCCGGTGATTAAGATACCTCTGACCATCTCTACAGCGGTGGCTGACAAATATAAGTTACGGGCTTGGGTTTGCTGAAGAAACTCGGCGGTATGACGGTGTCCAGTAGGCTGATAAGAGCGGAAACTGCCAGATCTTTCCGGATGATGAGTAGCCAGAGCAGGTTGATTACCCGCGGCGCTGCTACCGATTTTAGCATCGATATATATTTCCCGATCATTAATGATTTTTTCTTTAAGTAACGGGTAAAAGCTCAAAATCGAGCAAGTGGCCTCACAACCAGCGCAACTCACGTATTGAGCTTTCTTGATTTGGGGGCCATGGATTTCCGCTAACCCACAGATGAATTTTTTTAAATACTGGGGGCGAGGATGCTTGATTTGATACCATTTAACGTATTGATCAGGATCTTTTAAGCGAAAGTCAGCGGATAAGTCAATAATCTTTTGGCCAAGATTTAAGTATTGGTCGAGGTTATTCATGGCTTTTAGATTAGGTAAAGCCAAAAAAAGCAAATCCGATTTTGTTAATTGATCAATGGAACAAAAGCGTAAATGATCCAAAAAACCTCTCAAGTTTGGGTGTAGCAAAGTAACCTTTTTACCTTGATGTTGACGGGAGGTGACGCTTTTTATACTGACCCGGGGGTGTTGACTAAGAATTCTAAGCAACTCGCCGCCGGCATAACCACTACCGCCAACTATTGATACGGTAATTTTGGTTGTTTTATTCATTAAGTAAAGTTATTGTTTAGAAGCTTGAATTTTTTCCACACAATATTCTAAAATTAATTTGGCTAAATTTACTTTGGTTTCTTTGACTACATTTTTAAATTCCATTGTATGGTTGATTTCGTTTACGGTTAGACCTGTTTGGGTTTCAAAAAAGTCGATAGCCATTAAGCCATGACCAAAAGCGTGATAAATTTGTCGGCCCAGTTTTCGCATTTCCTGAGTTATGGGGCAAGATTTTAATTTAGAGCCTCTGGCGGTGTTGGTTATCCAGTGAGAAGCTTCTCGGTACACGGCGCAGACGATTTGATCCTTGATAAGATAAGCGCGGATGTCTCTTTGAGGTTTTTCTATATATTTTTGAAGATAAAAAGCCTGATGGTTAACGCCTAAAGCATTTTTATGCTCGAGAATCATTTCCAGAGAGTCCTGATCGTTAATTTTTCCCATAAGACGTCCCCAAGAAGTGCCGGCAATAGGCTTGATAATAATAGGAAATCCGTCTAATTTTTGAATAGCTCGGGTAACGGACTCCTCGGTAAAAGCAGTAGCGAATTTTGGAGTGGGGATATTAGTTTGAGCCAATCTTAGACTGGTAGCGAATTTATTTTTACACAAAAACGATAAACGCAAATCATTGACCACGGTTAAACCGATTTCTTGGAAATACCAAAGAGCCTGATCGGCTTTATTTCCGGCCATACAACGTTGTAAAATTAAGTGATACTTTTGATAATGCTTTCTATGCTCGAAAGCCAAAACTGTTTTTCTTAAATCAATTGGATCTAATTCAAGATTATTTATTTCTTTAGCTTGTTGAATAATCATTCTTTCGTCTTCTCTGATGCCAGTATGAATAAGACCGATTTTTAATCGCATATGATTTTAGTTTATTTTTTATTGACCCCAGTCTTCGTCAACTTCTAAGATTTGCGCTTGAACTTGAGTTATATTTTGATTTGAGTCTCGTTGGATATTAATTAGCTCAATATTTCGATTACAGCCCGGTAGAGTTGATTTATCTTTGGTTCGACAAACCAAGACATCGGCCTCTTCCGCATCGGGGGAGATGTTGATTATGTTTTGGCAATCATCATAGGGGCATTGAACAGTGATAGATTTTTTCTGGTTGTTTTTAGCCATATGGTTTAATTTAATTATTAATGAAAATTAGTTTAGGTGAACCAGTTAATATTGTAAAATTTATAATAATATGTTACATAATATAATAATTATGTAATATTTAATACAATTATGATAAAGATATCACAAGCAATTGAGCAAATTTTTAATGAAGATGAACAGGCATACGCGGCTCTTCAAAGAGGAGTTTTAAATTTATCCGCTTACGCAAGGAAAATAAAGAAACAAGTAGAAGAACTGACCTTTAAAGAAGTAGATGAAAAAACTATTGTTGTTAGCCTTTCTCGTTACAATAAGCAAATAAAAAAGCAAGAATCCAAGCAAGATAGGATTGAAATTTTAAACATTTCAATTCATTCCAATTTAATGGAGTTAACCTATGAAAAAACCCAGACAAACGTTGATAAGATAAAACGAATTTTAAACAGTTTTTCTGGCAAGCAAAAGGGTTACTTAACCTATACCCAGGGTATTTCTGAAATAACAATTGTGGCTGAGGCTCGGATTATTATACTGATAAAAAAACAGTTTAAGGCAAGGAGAGCGGTTTTTGAGAAAAAAGGCTTAACCGCCATTACTTTAAGATTTCCGGAGAAATATATTCATATCCCCAATTTGTTGTACCGATTGAGTCAGAGATTAGCTTATAAAAAAATAAACATAATCGAACTAATTTCAACCTTTTCAGAAGTAACTTATATTGTTGAAAAGCAAGACACGGAAATAGCGGTTAGCCAATTAAGCAAAGAAATTGGCGGTGCGGAGATTTAAAATATTGTTTTGGTTTTTTGACTGTCAGGGTAAAGTAAGTCTTGAAAAAGAAATGGAATTATTAAAGAATTTAATCAAGCTCGAAATTATTTAACCTTAAAAATTGTTAACTTGTTTTTTAAGAGTTAAAAGTTATAATTATTATAGATAATAGGATATTTTGGTTTTTAAAAATAGATATTTATAATAATTAAACTTAACTATATGCTGCACGAAGAAAGAAAAAAATTAAGTCAGGAAACACTTGACTTAAAAAGAGCCATCGATTCTTTAAAGGAGGAGTTAGAGGCGGTTGATTGGTATAATCAAAGAGCGGATGCGACAAATGATGAAAATCTAAAAAAGATATTAATCCATAACGCGAATGAAGAGAAAGAACACGCAGCCATGTTAATCGAATGGCTGAGGCAAAATGATCAGGTTATGGCCAGGGAATTTAAAGGTTATCTGTTTAGTGATCAAAAAGACATCGCTGGTTTGGAGGAGAGTTAATACTTTTATGTTTCATAATTAACTAATTAATTTTTAACTAAAACAATGCAAACAGTAAAATATTTTATAAGTCTAAACTTGTTATTAATTTTAATCATGTTAATGACAGGCTGTGGAAAACAACAAGAAAACAAGAACGGGGAAACGAAAAACTCTAGCACTGATGTTGCTCAAAAAAGGGATGATAAAGCGCAACCAGACTTCAATGATAATGAAATGCAGACATCAGAAGATAACACAGTTGATCAAAGCGAGAAAAAAACATTAAACGAATTGGGAACTTTGACTAAATCAATGAAGTGTACCTATGAAGATAGTACCCAAGATCAAGAAATTAGCGCAACAATTTATATTGACACGCAAGGAGAAAGAATGAGAATGGAACAAATTATCGATAAAAACGATAAAAATTATATTATCTTTAAGCAAGGATTCATGTATGTTTGGACAACATTAAAAAGCATCGATGTCGGCGGGTTTGATGTTTCAAAAATGGGAGTAAAGATTTCTAACGTTGATTTTAAAGAAGCAGCTGAAAAAATGAGTCAACAAGAGATTGGTAATATACAACAGATGGAAAGTTTGGGTGAAACAGGTTACGAATGTACTAATTGGCAAGTAGATGAGTCTATGTTTGACTTACCAAAAGACATTAATTTTATAAATGCTAACGAATCTCCCGGGGGGTTACCGCTCTAAAGGAGAAATTAATAAAGCTTAAATAGGAATAGTAAGAAATAAATATGAAGCAAACAGAAATATTTAAAGCCACTTAAATATTTAGATGTTTGTTAACTTGATTATTATAATAGTTGTTCTTATGCTTTGGGATTTAATCGGTTTAAAATTTTAAGAAAGGAGGTTTAAATTTTGCCAAAATTTTTACAGCAGGGGTGTAGGGATTTGAACCCCAACTAACGGTTTTGGAGACCGTTGTGCTGCCATTGACACTACACCCCCAGGTTATTTAAATGAATAAAGGTTAAGACTTAAGAATAAGGCAAATGATTTGCTCAATTTTTAAGGCT
>WJJI01000034.1 GCA_014729795.1 Candidatus Moraniibacteriota bacterium | reverse complement strand
TGGAACGGGAAACCCTAAGGGAAACCCTAAAAGGATGGGCCAAGCATAAAATAAGAGAAACTATTTCAGTTATAAAATTAACACTAAATAATAAACTTCAAGAATGTATTCAAGAAGAATCAGGAATAAAGACAGGAGAAGGAGAGATATTGATTAAGGAAAGAACAAGGGCTGACGAACCTCAAGCAAATGTATATAAAGTTTGGAACGCAGAAAACTGGCTTAGAACGTTAAAAAATGATTTATTGGAAATCCTGGAAGGCTCTCTTACTCAACATCATAAACCAACAGAAGACTTTGATAGAACTCAGTATGGAGCATTGGTAGAAAAAATTAGAAAACAAAACTGGACAAAAGATACGGTTTTAACTGAACTAAATGAATTGTTAAATGAAATACCTGAATGATTATTAAAAAGTTCATTAACTTAAGAAGCAAAAAACTCTCTTTAAAGCAAAATTAATTTTTCATCTCTCTGCCTTTATTTCTTAGTCGGTATTAAGAGCGAAATTTGTATTTATCAATTTTTTATTAATCAAACCATATTGCTCTGGCAGCTCAAGCCCCGAATTGCCTTATCTCAATTTATATGCTAATTTTTATAGCGTTGGAAATTCGCCACGGATTAGAAATTTCTTGACAAGAACAAAGCCGGTTTTCCCAAGCGAAAGTAGCTCAGTTGGCTAGAGCGTTTCCTTGCCAAGGAAAAGGTCGCGGGTTCGAATCCCGTCTTTCGCTCCGGATTTTTGCAACAAAAAGTTGTTTTAACATTGATCTCACAAACATCAAGAAAAACAGTAATAAAAGTATTAAATAGCAATAATGCATTGCTCAAATTGCGGAAAAGATCTGGGCGTTAACCCAAGCCGGTTTTGCCCGGGCTGCGGTCACAAACAAACCATGACCCAATCGGGCTTCCTCCCGGTTTTATTTAATTTTATTAAAAAACATTTTTTCAAGTTAGCTTTTCTTTTGATTAATATTATAGCGGTTTTAGTGTTTTTTGTTTGGCTTGGGCGGTTAATTGCCGGATCCATGGATGGATCATTTAACCCTCAACACATTCAAGACCCTGATCGGGATCAGACCGGTAAAATTTCAGTTGATTGGGAGGTTTATGACCCAATCATGCCCATAAGTTATGTTGAAGACAATCGCAAAATGGTAAAACTAAAAATTGATAGCCAAGATTATATAAAAATCAGAACCAAGGCTCAGGCGCAAGGTATAACCGAGGTGGAAGAGCGGGTTTTTACTGTTAAACCACAAAGCAAAATATATTATTTAGGTCCCAAAATTCACCCCAAAGGCTTTGAAAGCCTTGATAAGCCGTTATCAACAAACTTGGTTGTGAGCGTTACATTAATTCCCGAGGATCCGGATCGGCCTGAACAGGAGATCATCTCCGGCCGCGCTCAGGTTAATTTTTTATCAAAAAACGAAATTATTTGGCAGCAAGGGGGCAATAGCAACGTCAAATACATCGCTAGATTGATTAACAAAGATAAGCCCGAAATCAATGACTTGGTGGCCAAAGCCTCAAGCTATATTAAGGGCCTGGGCGGAGAAACCAATTCCATGCTCGGTCCTTTGGGGGACGAAGCGGAAAAAACAAGACAACTAAAAGCGATTTTTTTAGCTTTGGCTAAAGATTATAACATTAACTATGTTTACGCGCCCTTTAGTTATCACAGCCTGAAATTACAGCAGCTCAAACCCCCTGAGGAAGTGCTGCGCAGTAAAAGCGGTTTATGCATCGAGCTCGCGCTTGTTTACGCGGCTGCCTTGGAAAATGTTGGCCTAAATCCGATAATTGTAGTAACCTCTAACCATGCTTGGGTCGGTCTTGAAACCGAGCCGCTTTCCCAAGAATATGTCTTTATTGAAACCACCGCTCTGGAAGAAACTCCGGAACAAGCAATTCGAATTGGGCGAGAAAACTGGCGGGAAGCTAAAAAAATCGGCGATTACGAGCTTATCAATATTGGCGATTTGCGCGTTGAAGGCTTAACTCCGATCAAATAAAGGTTTCATCAGCACCCATTTCTAGATTTAAAAAAAAGTTGTATTGTGAAAATACAATAGAAAATCCAATATTTATTCTTTAGTATTGGAATTCAAGTTAATTAATTAATATTTTTGTTATGCAAGATTTTAATTCACCTGACCAGAGCAACTGGAATTGTGAAAACTGCGGCCAGGATAATCATTCTCTGGACAATTTTTGTAAGAATTGCGGCCAACCTAAGCAGCCAATAAATTCCCAATCGAATCAATCGGTAAACCTTAATACCGAACCGGATGACTACTACTTTCCGGAACAAAGCGCTGATCAAAGCCAACCCGAGCCGCCAAATTACTCAGAAAATCCTCAAGCTCAACCGGTGCAAGTAAACAACAACTCCGACATCCATAACCGCTTATCAACTAACCAATCAGCTAACAGCCGGGTGGATTATTCCGGCAATGTTCAAAATTTAGCTGATTCCGCTCCCAAAAAAAAGAGCGGTTTTATCAAGTCCTTTTTCAAGGTTTTTTTCGCCCTGCTTTTACTTGTTATTATTGGTTTTGGCGGTTACTGGCTTTACAACAACCAGAACCTAATCCCAAGTTTAGACAAAAACAATCAAGAACAAAGACAAAACATTCAAAAGGCCTCGAAAGATTTTATTGCTATTGTTAAAAAAGTCAATCAACTTTATGATGAAGGACTCAATCAACATGACGACGCCGATAGTCTTGATGTTATGTTGAAAAGTCTCGAAGAAACCCAAACCCAAACCCAAGCTTTGCTCAAGGATATTGATCAAGCCCGGAAAGACCTAGAAAAGCTTTCTGACAGTAATCAACTAGCATTTTATGGTTTAGTCAAGGATTTTTACCAAAACATTCAGCAAACTCTCAAAACCCGGGAAGATTACTTGGCCTATATGATTGAAGTAAAGAGAATTCGTAAAAAAAGCAACGAGCAAAATGAAAAAATTGATAATTCCTTTAGAGTGGTTAGAAGCGAGAGCGAACAACAAAAATTATATGAATCTTCAGATATGATCTTGGGAGAAGAAATAAAAGCCATGCAAGATTTAACACCGCCGCCAGACCTGGAAGATTACCACAAAAAAGAAATTCAATATTTAGAAAAAACGCGCTCGTTGAGTAATGCTATTCATGAAACCGACGGAAACCAAGCTCGTTTAGACGCCTATCTTGAATTCCTGGATTTCACTTGTTCTTCGGAATCATTTAAAGAAGGAAGGGAGCTCATGGAATTTTACCAAGATACGCTTCAAAAGGAAATTGACTCAGCTCGAGAAAAAGCCGATAAAGCCAAAAACGAACTTATCAAACAAAGCGTCAAAATGAATTTTGACGTAGAGGAGTTTTATATCCAATCTTGGTAAAATATGTTTAAAAAAACAGCTTTAATTTTTATCAAGGTTTATCAAAAAACCATTTCATTTGACCATGGCTTATTGGGTAAAATTATCCCCATAAAAGCTTGCGGTTTTGTTCCCACTTGTAGCCAATACACCTTAACGGCTATCCAAAGGTTTGGTTTAATCAAGGGCGGGACCCTAGGATTTAAAAGAATTTTGCGTTGCCATCCTTTCAATCCGGGTGGTTCGGATCCGGTACCGAAACGTTACCCCAACAATATAAAATCCAAATAAGATCTTTAATCGCCTACTGTTTTATCCCATTAGCACTCTCCCTTGACGAGTGCTAATTGTATTTGCTAAAATAATACCAGTTGGAAAAAGCTTAATAATTTAAGCCCAGTTCCTTAAAACAAATCAATTAAAAAGCGAGTATTAAGATGCTTAATCAACGCCGGAAAAAAATCTTAGAATACGTGATCAGTGAATACACTAAAACAGCTGAGCCAATCAGCTCAAAATATTTGATTGAAAAGTACGATTTTAACATTTCCCCGGCTACCATGAGAAACGAACTCGCTTTTTTAGAAAAAAAGGGCCTACTCTACCAACCCCACACTTCTTCGGGTCGGATTCCTACGGATAAAGCCTATCGATTTTTTGTGCAATCCATCATGCGAAATCGCGAGCTCCCTCTTAAAGAACAGCTCGCTATTCAGACAGAGCTTTATAAACTTAAAGCTCAGCATAAGCGGTTGGCTAAAACCGCGGCCAAGCTTTTAGCTGCCTTTAGTCGTAATCTAGCGATATCCGGTATTATTGAAGACGAGCAGTATTTTCAGTCAGGAATCAAAGAGTTGCTTAGTCAACCCGAATTCAAAAACGCTGATGAAATTTGTCAAACCATCGAGGTGCTAGACTACCTAGACGATAACATAGAAAATTTAAGCAAAGGCCTAAAACACGGGGAGATTAAAACCCTGATCGGGGAAGAAAATCCCTTGGTTAAAAATCAAGGCTGCTCCCTGGTGGTTTCCCGGCTTAAATTGCCTCAAGGTCAAAACGGGGTAGTGGCGATTTTAGGACCCAAGCGCATGCAGTACGCTAAAAATATTTCTTTGATTAGTTATTTGTCAAAAATTTTTAAAAACAAGACTTTAAGCTTAATGTTTGTAACGATAACCAGTAATTATTTATTTATTCATGTCAGCCACTAAATCAAACAATCAAATTAAAATAGCGGTGGGAGTGTTGGTTTTTCATAAAGACAAGCTCTTGCTTTGTCGCAGTGCCGGCAAATGGGGGCATAAATGGATTATTCCCGGCGGAGTTATGGAATACGGCGAAACCATTGCCCAAACCGCTGAAAGAGAAATTCGGGAAGAAACCGGTTTAAATATTAAAGTGAATAAAATTGGCCAAGTTAAAAGCGTGGTTGAACCCAAGGAGTTTAAAAAAGCTCCAACTCATTTTTTAATGGTGGATTGCGTGGCTCAAAGTCAATCGGATCAAGTTAAACTAAACTCGGAGCATGATCGTTACCAATGGGTAACTCCGGAACAGGCTCTGGATATGGATTTGCTCCGGTATTCTCGCCTTCCAATTCAAAACTATGTTAATCAGCTCAAACAACAGGACTATCTTCAGGGTTGGAAAAGATGCCAAGCTGATTTTGAAAATTATCAAAAAAGAAGCGCTGAGCAATCCCAACAATCAGTATTTAAAGCTGAAAATCAGATAATTTTAGAAATAATGCCGGTTTTAGATAATTTTCATTTAGCGGTGCGACATATCCCGCTAAAAGAAAAAGAACAAGGTTGGGTGCAAGGTATTATTTTTATTAAAAAGCAGTTGCAAAATATTTTAAGCGAGTTGGGAGTAAGTGAAATTCAAGCTTTGGGTAAAGATTTTGACCCGAATTACCATGAATGTCTAGAAGAGGTTAGCGCTCAAGATTCCAAGCAAGACCAAAAAGTGACCGCGGTTTTGAGAAAAGGATATCTAAGAAAAGGTCAAGTGATCCGCCCGGTTCAAGTCAAAGTGGCGAAAGTCAAAACCGAACCTGAATCGAAAACCAAAGCCCAAATCAACTCAGAATAATTAATCTGAGTTACGAAATTTATGGCCAATGTTTCAAATCAGCCAAACAGCCGATTTCGTAAATCAGTTTAATTATTAAACAATTAATTATGAGTAAAATATTAGGTATCGACCTAGGCACAACCAATTCCTGTATGGCCGTAATGGAGGGGGGCAAGCCCACTGTTGTTGAAAACAGCGAAGGCAATCGCACCACTCCATCTATGGTCGCTATCAATAAATCCAAAGAAAGACTAGTTGGTCTTTTGGCTAAGAGACAAGCTGTTACTAATCCAAAAAATACGATTTCTTCGGCCAAAAGATTAATTGGACGCAAGTATAGCGATGAAGAAGTGATTCAAGATAAAAAATTATTGCCTTATGAATTACAGCAAGGCAAAGACGGCTCTATAGAAATTAAGTTAGGCGATGAGTGGAAGCGCCCCGCGGAAATTTCAGCCATGGTATTGCAAAAACTTAAAACTGACGCCGAAGAAAAACTCGGCGAAAAAATTGAAAAAGCCGTGATTACGGTACCGGCCTATTTTGATGATTCGCAACGTAAGGCCACTAAAGACGCGGGCAAGATCGCTGGCTTGAGCGTGGAAAGAATAATCAACGAACCCACAGCCGCTGCGTTAGCCTATGGCTTTGACAAAAACCAGGATCAAAAAATCGTGGTTTATGATCTGGGTGGCGGGACATTTGATGTTTCCATTCTGGAGGTTGGCGGCGGCAAAGAAAAATCAATTGAAGTCCGCTCAACCAGTGGTGACACCCACTTAGGCGGCGATGATTTTGATCAAAAAATTATGGATTGGATTGTGGCTGAATTCAAAAAAAATGAGGGCATTGATTTAGCTAAAGATCAAATGGCTTTGCAGCGAATTAAAGAAGCCGCGGAAAAAGCCAAAATTGAACTTTCCAGCGCCCAGGAAACCGAAATCAACCAGCCATTTATTACTACCGGCAGTGATGGACCTAAGCATTTGGTTTTAAAATTAACTCGTTCAAAGCTCGAAGAGCTAGTTGGTGATTTAGTGGAAAAAACCATGAAGCCTTGCAAAAATGCCCTTAAAGATGCTGACATTGACAATAAAGAAATCAATGAAGTGATCTTAGTGGGAGGCCAAACCCGTATGCCTTTGGTACAGAAAAAAGTTGAAGAGTTTTTTGGTAAAAAACCCAATATCTCGGTTAATCCGGATGAGGTAGTGGCTTTAGGCGCGGCGGTTCAAGGCGGGGTTCTTCGCGGTGATGTCAAAGACGTGCTTTTGCTTGACGTTACTCCATTAACCCTTGGAATTGAAACCTTAGGCGGAGTCATGACTCCATTAATCGAGAGAAACACCACTATTCCGGCTTCTAAAGAACAAGTGTTTTCCACGGCTTCGGACAGTCAAACTTCGGTAGAGATCCACGTATTGCAAGGCGAGCGTCCCATGTCTCAAGACAACAAAACTTTGGGACGGTTTCATTTGGACGGCATCCCGCCGGCTCCCAGAGGAGTGCCCCAAATCGAGGTTAATTTTGACATAGACGCCAATGGAATCTTAAACGTGAAAGCTAAAGATAAAGCCACTGGCAAGGAACAATCGATCAGGATTGAAGCCTCTAGCGGTTTAACCGAGGAAGAGGTTGAGAAAATGAAAAAAGACGCTCAGGCGCACGCGGAAGAAGATAAAAACAAAAAAGAATTAATTGAAGCTAAGAATTATGCGGAAAGTTTAATTTTCACCACGGAAAAGGCGCTCAAGGAAGCTGGAGACAAGATTAGTGAAGACAAGAAAAAACCGGTTCAAGAAAAAATTCAGGCTTTAAAAGAAGTCAAGGACAGTGATGAACTAGAAAAAATTAAAAAAGCTACCGAAGAACTTACCCAAGAAAGCAGCAAGATCGGGCAAGAGCTTTATCAAGCCGCGCAGCAAGCCGAACAAAAAACCAAAACCGATCAAACCAAGGGCTCTGATAAGCAGGATGTCAGCGATGCCCAAGTTGATCAAAATAATAAGCAAGAATCTAATTCCGGCTCCAAGGACAAAAAAGATCAAGATCAAGATCAAGATAACCACAATGATGACAAGAGCAAGAAAAAATAGCCTTGGTAAAGCTTAAAAACGTATCAATTAAGAGCCCCCCCCTTGTTTCCGATCCAAAAATAAAAAAAAAGGGGGGGGGCAAAACTCTCATAAAATTTAAGCTTATTCAATTAAACATTAATTTATTCAGTTTATGGCCCAAGACTATTATCAGATTTTAGGAGTCGGCCGAAACGCCAGCCAGGAAGAAATCAAAAAAGCGTATCGAAAGCTAGCGCATCAGTATCATCCTGATAAACAAGGTGGCGATCCGGAAAAATTTAAACAAGTCAATCAAGCATATCAAGTTTTATCCAACCAAGAAAAACGCTCTCAATACGACAAATATGGTCAAAACTTTGATTCAGGCGGCGCCGGTCAAGGAGCTCAAGGTTTTGATTTTTCAAATTTCGGTGGTTTTTCTGATGGCGGTTTTGAATTTAATTTTGGCGGAGACTCTTTTGGCGATATTTTTAGCGACATCTTTTCCGGTTTTACCGGGGCAGGTCGCAGAAAACGCGGAGCCGATATTAGCCAAGATGTGGAAATCACCTTTGAGGAAATGGCTCAAGGCGTGAACAAAGAAATTGAAATCTATAAAAAAGTTAAGTGTTCTCACTGTTCCGCCAGTGGGGCCGAGCCCGGCACAAATCTTAAAAAATGTCATCAATGTGGCGGTAGCGGTCGGATTCGTTCTCAACGCAAAACCATTCTTGGCTCCTTCGCGCAAGTTTCTGTTTGCGATAAATGCGCCGGACGCGGTGAAATACCGGAAAAAGCATGCGCCAAATGTAACGGCGAACGTTTTATCAAGGATCAAGTCAAAGAGCAAGTCAGTATCCCCGGCGGCATCAAAAGTGGCCAAACCGTACGTTTAGAAGGCGCTGGTGAGCCAAGTGAAAAAAACGGCGCCCCCGGCGACTTGTTGGTTACCGTTTACGTTAAGCCGCATCCCGAATTTGAGCGCAAGGGTGATGATATTTGGCTTTCTGCGGAGATTCCTTACTCAACCGCGGTTTTAGGCGGTAAAATCACAGTTCCAACCTTGAAAAATCAGGTTAATATCAAAATCCCGGCCGGCACCCCAAGCGGAAAAATATTTAGGCTCAGAAGCGAGGGCATTAAGAGACTCCAAAGCTTTGGCCGTGGCGATCAAATGGTTAAAATCAATATCGGTATTCCGGAAAATATCAACTCGGAGCAAAAAAAATTGATTAAAGAATTGAAAAATAAAGGACTATAACCTCAAAATCAAGATCAAACAAGCTTTCTTGTCTATAAGTTTAAATCTAGCAAGGTTTATTTTTTCAAGGCCGATGAAGCGCAGCAATCATTTTTATTGACTATTTTTTTTTAATTGGCTATAGCTATATTTAGCGAAATAATAAAAGAAACTGTCAATGCTAATCAAAAATATAGCCTAAAATGTCTAGCCCTTACCAAAAATTCCGACAAAGCGCTTTAAAAAGACCCGCTAATCCGGCCATAAAATATCGAAACAAAAAAAAATGGCGCGGCAGAAACTACGGCAGCCTGCTAAGCCTAGTGGATAATTTAGCCGTTAGCTTGCGAGACTTGGGCGTCAAACCCGCAGATCGACTGATTATTTACAGCGAAAACCGACCCGAGTGGCTTATCACGGATTTAGCTATTAACAGCATTCAAGCCATTAGCGTACCGGTTCATGCCGTGGCCATGAGCGAGTATTTTGAATTTGTTGCTCGGGATTCCGGAGCCTCTTATTTATTTATCAGTTCCAAACTGTATCGAAAGAATTTAAAAATAATAACAAAACACACCCAATTTCGTTATGTTATCGTGATTGGTAAAGCTAGCGGCTCAAAAAATTCAAAAACATTGAGTTTCAAACAATTAGTTAAATCGGGTAAAAATCTTGATTTGCCAAGCAAACCGGCCCGACCGTCGGCCATTGCTACCATAGTTTACACCTCAGGCACGACCGGCAAACCCAAAGGCGTTATGCTGACCAATCAAAATCTAGTTTCCAATATTCATGCCGTTACCCAAAGAATTAAAATTTATCATAGCGATGTCTTTTTGTCTTTTTTACCCCTATCTCATATTTTAGAAAGAAACTGCGGCAGTAATTTACCCATGGCTAGAGGCGCCTGTATCGCTTACGCCAAAAGTCCCAAAACCGTAACCCAAGACCTTTCAGCAATCCAACCCAGTGTTTTAATCAGTGTACCCAAAATATACGAACGAGTTTACGAAGCAATTTTTAGTCAAATTAAAAAAAAGCCCAAGCCGTTGCGAAAACTTTTTTATTGGGCGGTTAAAGATCAGCCAACCAGTTGGCGGCAAAAACTGGCTTGTTTTTTGGTTTTAACTCCTTTAAAGAATAAAATTTTTGGTTACCGGTTAAGATTTAGCGTGTCCGGCGGCGCCAGCATCAACAAAAATATTTTAAAGTTTTTTAAGAAGATCCAAGTTAACATTGTTGAGGGTTATGGTTTAACCGAAACCTCGCCGATTATTAGCGTAAATGGTCTTAAACCCGAGCAGGCTAAAATCGCGACCGTGGGTCAAGCGATCAAAGGAGTAAAGGTAAAAATTAATCCGGATAAGGAAATAATTGTTAAAGGTCCTAATGTAATGAAGGGCTACTGGAATCAAACTTCACTCACCCAACAAGCTTTTAGTAACGGTTGGTTTAAAACCGGAGACTTGGGCTTTCAAGATGATCAAGGATTTTTAACCATTATCGGCCGACGGAAAGAAATAATTGTTACCAATAATGGTAAAAATATTGCTCCGGAAAAAATTGAAAACCTGCTCAACCTAAATCCACTTATCCAACAGTCGATTGTAGTCGGTCATCGAAAAAAGTTTCTAACCGCCTTGATCCATACGGGCGAACCAACTTCCCGGAACATTAAAAAATCAAAAGCCGCGGTACAAAAAGCCATTAATAAAATCAATCAACAACTTGAACCTCATGAGCAAATAAGAAGATTTAAAATAATTACCCAGCCTTTTTCCATTGAAAAAGGGGAGTTAACCCCAACCTTAAAGATCAGAAGAAAAATCATTGAAGCCAACTATAAAAATATTATAGAAAAAATGTATTCCAACACAAAAGCCGATTAAAATTTCTGTTAAGTTTATTGTTTTTCTATTTTACTTAGCAGCACATTTTGCGTAGGGTAAGCAAATTCAATCCCAAGCTCCTTGAATTTTTTGATAATTTCAAAATTAATTTGTTCTTTAATTTCCATAGCCTTTCTATACTCGGGCGTGTCTAAATATAAAACCGCCTTATAATTTAAACTGAAGTCTCCAAACTCCTCTAGCACAATCCAATCCAGTTCTGCTAGGTCGATTTCTGCAATTATATCTTGAAAAACTTGTTTGATTCTTTCCAGCGTTTCCGGTTTGGTTTCATAAACTACTCCAAATTTAATCTCCATTCTTCTTCTTTGCATTTTTTTGTAATTGTGCAACCGAGATTCAGTCAAATCTTTATTGGGAATCACCAATTCATCACCATCGAGCGCTATAATTCTGGTGGTTTTTAAACCGATTTTTTTAACCGTCCCCGATTCTTTTCCGCTAGAGATAAAGTCACCCACCTTAAAGGGTTTATCTATAAAAATTGAAAGCGAGGAAAAGGCATCGCCTAATATGCTTTGAAGGGCCAATGCCACAGCTACTCCGCCTATGCCCAAACCTGTTATTAAAGAAGTAACATTGATTCCAAAGTTACTCAGAATCAAAACAATACCGAAAATCCACAAGGCTCCTTTAAAAACCTGACTTAAAAAGTTAATAATTTGTTTTTGATTTTCCAATTCACCCTTGTTTTGGTCTTTATCTTTGCCCAGTTTATTTTCAACAAATTTTCGAATCGCGTAATCTATGATTTTTTGCAAAGTCAAGATTACCTGATACACTAAAACTATCATGAACAAGTAATACACAAACTTATCCAGAACCGCGGGCACTTGTAAAAACTGAATAGATACAAAAAACGCCGTTACCAAATAAAAATAACCGCTGATATTTTCCAGCACCTCAAAAATAAAATCATCCAAATCATTTTGGGTTTTGGCAATTATTTTTTTTGCTCTTTTTAGAACAATTTTGGTAAAAATTTTTAAACCAACCAACATCAATATCAAGATAAGAAAGCTCAATATATAAGCTTTACCTGTGTTGTTCCAAATTTCATATTCTAAGATTTTATTTAAAAGCTGATTTTGCTGCATTTTCTTTGTTTAATAATTATTAAGCAACAGTTCTTTGGTTGTTTCCGGAGCAAGAATTTTTTAAAACCCGGATTGCTTATATTTTAACTATAGGTATTTTAATAAATTTTAATCTTTCTATCAAATTAATAAAAGTTAACCGGATAACAATTCCCCATCAAAGCTTGCCTAGGTTATCACTAGTCTGAAATTCAAGCTTTTTTTCAATCTTAATGTGTGGTATAATTACTAAAAATGATTAAAATATCGTTTTATTATAATATTGTCTTTAGAACCCGAACCTTTTAGCAATCAAGAGCCTTAAAACTAAAAAATAAAATAAAATGACGATCCAGAAAATTCTTTTAGGTTTTGAACCCAGACCGGAAAACCTATTATCCGCTTTGCATGCAATCAATCAACAATTCGGATATATTTCCAAAGCCAACTGTTATCACGTTGCTGAATATTTTGAGATGGCTCCACCTAAAATTTACGGCATCATTACCGGCTCCGAGGTGTTAAGAGATAAGCCCGCCGCTGATTTAGAAATTCAAGTTTGCGATAGTTCTTTTTGCAAGTCAAAAGGTTCGGATCAAATAGTAAAAGAGGTGGAAAACCTATTAAGCATAAAAGCTAATTATCCAACCTCGAAATTTAACTTAAAAACCATTAGTTGTTTAGGCAAATGCCAAGAGGGTCCAATCATGGTGGTTAATGGCGTAATTTATGAAAAGGTTAATCCGGCCATGGTTGATGATATTTTAAAAAATTATCTTTAAATTAGTGGAGAAAAAAATATTAAGTAAAAATTGGAATAAAATCAACCCCAACTTAATTCAAAGCTACCAAGCGGTAGGCGGTTATAAAATGCTGCGCAAGTGTTTGAGTGGCAAGCTTTCGCCTAAAACGGTTTTGGATCAGATCACCAAAAGTGGACTGCGCGGTCGGGGCGGCGCCGGTTTTCCCACCGGTACAAAATGGAAACTGGCCCTGGAATCTAAAAGCGGTCAGCCAAAAAAACTTTACTTTATCGTTAACGCGGATGAGTCCCAGCCCGGGACTTTTAAAGATCGCTACATAATCGAAAAGAACCCCCATTCTCTTATTGAGGGAGCCGCTATTGCCTGTTATGCGCTTAAAGCCGCCAAAGGCTTTATTTACGTTAATGGTCATCATTTTGATCAATTCAAATTAATTGAAAAAAGCTTAGAAGCAGCGCAAGATCAAGGTCTGCTTGGTGAAAAATTAGGTTCGGAAAAAATATGTTTGCGTATTCAAGCAGTGCGTGGTTCGGGTGGCTATATTTTTGGCGAGGAAACCACTTTGATTAATTCGCTACAAGCCTCTCTTGGAGAGGCTCGCTTAAAGCCGCCTTATCCAACCCAAAATGGTTTATTTGGTTGCCCTACCATAGTAAACAATGTGGAAACTGTGGCCAATATCCCGACAATTTTAGAAATGGGCGCGGATCAATATCGGAAAATCGGCGATCAAGATTCAACCGGCACTAAACTATTTAGCGTCCTGGGTCCGGTCAAAAAGTCCGGTTTATTTGAACTACCGCTTGGTTTAACTATCCGCGAACTGCTTTATGATGTGTGTGGCGGTTTACAAAAAGGCCGAATGTTGGATTTTGTGCAAATCGGCTGGATGGGCAATTTCTTTACCCGTAAAAGCCTTGATTACAAGATCGTATATGATATTGGGGAGAAGCAAGCCGGCGTTGGTCTTGGCAGTGTATTATTTGTAGATAAATACACAGACCTAAAAGGGTTAATTTTAGGCTGGGCGCGTTTTTTCGAGCGAGAGTCGTGCGGTCAGTGTACACCCTGCCGGGAAGGCACTTATCGCTTACTAAACATTGCCGAACGTCTAGAAAAAAATTATTTATTTGAAAAAGATTGGTCTAATCTGCAAGACATTCTTGAGGTTTTGGAAAAAACTTCGCTATGTCCTTTTGGGAAATTTGCGGCTCAATGTTGGCAGGGTATTATTAAACTAAAAGGTAAAGAGTTTTTTACCCAAGCAATGCGTAAAGGTAAACAATAATCATAGGAAAAATGTTAGAAATCACTATTGATAAAAAAAAATATCAGGCAGATCCCAACCAAAGCGTTTTAGACCTATTACGAGCTAATAGTATCGATGTTCCTTATTTGTGTGATCATGAAAACTACGCGGACTTTTGCCAAAAAGATAGCTCCGGCACCGGTATGTCGGTTTGTCGGCTTTGCTTGGTTAAACATCGTAACCAAAGCGAAAAAAAATTCACGATTTCAACATCCTGTAATCTTTATCCTTGTCCCGGCCTGGAAGTTATCAGCCAAGATCAAGAACTAGCTCGGTTAAGAAAGATTAATCTTGAGTTGTTATTTGCTGATCATGCCGGTCTTTGCGCTTTTTGCTATAAAAATATGGACTGTGAGCTCCAAAGTTTAGCTTTTAAATACGACATAGATGAATTTAAATTTGTGCCAGCCGCTTACGAAGTTACCGCAGACGAGGAATTAGAACTCTTGTACGAAAAGATGTCTAGGCGTGTAATCGATATTAAAAATTCCAGCATAGCGCGTGATTCACTCAAATGCATTAAATGCCGTCGCTGTGAAATGGTTTGCCGCAACATTCAAACTGTTGATTCTTATAGCAAAAGCCATAAAGCCATTCGCTCCAATGTTTCCACCGAATACTTGACTCCGCTAGAATGCACTTATTGCGGGCAATGTTCATCGGTTTGTCCCACCGCCGCTATTGTTGAAAAAAGCAATATCGCTGATTTTCAAAACGCGGTTAATGATCCAAATAAAAAAGTCATTGTTCAAACCGCGCCCTCTGTCAGGGTATCCTTGGGTGAAGAATTTTCAATGCTGCCTGGCACTATCGTTACTAAAAAAATGATTCAAGGCTTAAGACAATGTGGCGCGGATTTAATCTTTGATACCAACTTGTCTGCGGATTTGACTATTATGGAAGAGGCTACTGAGTTAATTGAGCGTATTAATAAAAAAAACAAGCCCTTGCCTATGTTCACCAGTTGCTGTCCGGCTTGGGTTTTATTTGTAGAGCAGCATTACCCCGAGTTTATTCGGCATATTTCCAGTTGTCGTTCTCCGCAAATGATGATGGGTTCTTTAATTAAAAGTTACTATGCTCAAAAGATTGAATTGGATCCGAAAGATATTTTTTCAGTATCAATTATGCCCTGTGTTTGCAAAAAGTACGAAGCGGCTCGCGGCGAATTTCAAAAGCCAAATTATCGAGAGGTTGACTGTTCTTTAACCACGCGCGAACTTGGTAAATTAATGCGACTTAAAAAAATCCGGTTCAGCGAATTGGAAGATTCTAAATTTGACCCAGCTTTAGGTATGGGTACCAGCGCCGGCGCTATGTTCGGTTCTTCTGGCGGAGTTACCGAAGCGGCTTTACGCACTGCTTATTATTTTATTACCGGAGACAATCCAGAAAATTTAGCTTTTGAGCAGGTCCGAGGTCTTTCCGGGCTCAGAAACAGTAAAGTTAAAATCGCTGATTTAGAGCTTCGCGTAAAAGTAGTTCACGGTTTAGGTCATGCACGAGCAATTCTGGAACAGTTAAAAAAAGGCCAATGTGATTTTGATTTTCTTGAAGTCATGGCTTGTCCTGGCGGTTGTATCGGTGGCGGCGGCCAACCCATTCCAACCAGTCCAAAAATTAGACAAGCCCGCGCCAAAGCAATTTATAGTCAAGATGACACCATGAAACTACGCCTTTCTCACGAAAATCCGCTTATCAAAAAGATTTACAAGGAATTTTTAACTCAACCCGGCAGTCGCAAAGCAGAAAAATATTTACATACCCACTATTACCCTTATCATTATCGGCACAAAAGCAAAGATTGAGTTAAGCTTGTTAAATAAAATTAAAATCAAAACAATCAAGCTTTTTGTTTATGATTAAATCAAAAGATCATTAACCGAGGTAAATTGATTTTTCCGAATAAAGGTGTAAATTTGAGTGGTCTCGATTTTTTTATGGCCAAGTAGCGCCTGAATCACTCGTAAATTTACATTTTTTTCCAATAAATGCGTGGCAAAGCTATGTCTTAAGCTGTGAAAGCTCGCAATTTTTTTTACACCGCTATTTTTTAAAGCTTTGCTAAAAATTTTTTGCAAACTTCTAGCGCCGTACTTAAAGCCCCTGTTATTCCTAAAGAGCCAATCTTGCGCAAGTCTCTTCGCGCAAAGTTTTTTTAAAACCGGAATTAACTTTTTACCAAAAACCGTGAGTCGGCTTTTTTGATTTTTAGAGCAATTAATACTTATTAAAGCATTGGTTAAATCTAAATCTTTTATCCTTAAATTAATAACCTCGCTTACCCTCAAACCGGAACTGTAAGCCAAAGTTAGCATAAGTTTATGTTTTGGATTGTTTATACAGCCAAGTATTAGTTTGATTTCTTGCTGAGTAAGGGTTTTTGGTAATTTTTTTTGATCCTTTGGTCTTTTGATTTTAAAAAATAATTTTTTGTTTAATATTTTTTCAAAATAGAATTTCAATGCGCTGTATGTAATATTCATACTTGAACCTGATAAACCAAGGTCTTTTTGGTAAGCTAAGTAAAGCTCAATATCCTTGACTTTAATTTGTTTTGGATTTTTAGCCAAAAAGTCTAAAAATAGCTTAACCCTTGCCCGGTAATTTTTAATGGTTGCAGAACTGTAATTCCCCGCCTTTAATTTTAGCTCCAAGGATTTTGTTTTTGCTAAAGGCATTTTATTATTTTATGTTAATCCTACAATCATTAAAAAAATACCGGTTTTAAATAAAAAATACTTAAAATAAACATTAAAAAATTATAAAATTCATGGTCACAATATTTTTTAAACTCTAGCTTAGTAACAACCACAAGTTTCTTGTTTTTTTCTTCTCAAAAAGCTATAGTTCGGGAAAGGGGAGTTATGTGAAATATATTTTTCCTTTTGGGCTATCGCCCCAGTATTTTAAAATGGACAAAATTGTATTTTTAATTTTTAATAAGGGGGAAGGCGAACGGCCTCCGTAGGCTACTGCTCATTCAATTTTCAACTTTTAAATCATTAACT